>CALJIY010000282.1 GCA_937973945.1 uncultured Saprospiraceae bacterium
AGAGCAGAGAAGAGAGAGTAGAGACGTATTTCGATCAGAGAACGACGAAATTTCGTCATTTTTTAAACGTAATCTGTCTCTACTCTCTGCTCTCTATTCTCTGCTCTTTAAAATGTCCAGTAGTGTGCTCTTAGTTGAACACGGGGGTACAAAGACACAGCGTTTTACACTACTAACAGATATTTGCAACCTCCTTGCCCCTGTATTTCTGTGTTCATTTTACATAGAGTGACTCTGCTACTTCTAAAAACAAAATTAACAGATTTCTTATGCTTATAGATGAAATATTTTTCTCATATTTACATTTCATCTCTATGAATTTTCCAACCTACTAATACCTAACCGTTGTGAATCAAAAAATATTTTATCTTTTAGCAATAAGCTTATCAATTTTTTCTTGTAAAACGACTCAAGATACAAGTATAAATAAAGAAAAAACAATAGTTAATACAACTACTGTTACATTCGATCATGGGGTTGCATCTGGTGATCCCTTGAACGATCGAGTCATTATTTGGACGAAGGCGACTCCTTCTAATCAGGAAGTATTGATGGTGGAATGGGTGGTAGCTACTGATGAAAATATGGAAACACCTGTAAAATACGGTTTTGCTCAGACCGATCAGCATTCAGATTATACAGTAAAGGTAGATGTGGAAGGATTAAATCCTAATACGACTTACTATTATCAGTTTAAATCCTTGGGTTCCTCCTCTATAGTGGGGCGAACCAAAACTACTGCAAAAGAAGGACAAGATGCAGTCAAATTAGCGATTATTAGTTGCAGTAATTTTGAGGCAGGTTATTATAATGCCTTGGCACGAGTGGCAGAGCGAACGGATATTGATGCAGTGGTTCATTTAGGGGATTACATTTATGAATATGCACCAGGAACTTATGGAGATACGACCTTAGGCCCAAGTCGAACCCATGTGCCAGCTAAAGAAATAATAGACTTAGGAGATTATCGAATGCGCTATGCACAATACAGGATGGATCCAGATTTTCAAAAAGTTCACCAAGCACATCCATTTATCACTATTTGGGATGACCATGAATTTGCGAATAATGTATATCAATCTGGTGCCCAAAATCATCAGGAGGAGGAAGGTTCTTTTACAGATCGACGAGCAGCGGCGAAACAAGCTTATTTTGAATGGTTGCCTGTTAGAGACAATGAAGGTCAGAATATCTATCGAACGATTCAGTTTGGCGATGTAGTAGATTTAATTATGTTAGATGAAAGAATTGCAGGTCGTACGATGCCAGTAGATAGCGCTAGTCAAGCTAACTTTCAAGCAAAGGATAGAAGTATGTTAGGGGCAGAACAATTAGCTTGGTTTAAAGAACAATTATCCGAATCTAAGGCTACTTGGAAAGTGATCGGTAACCAAGTCATTTTTTCTTTAATGGATTTAAGCTGGCGGAATCCTCAAAGCCCTTATAATTTGGATGCATGGGATGGTTATCCTTATGAGCAATCACAGCTTACCCAGTTTTTAGCAACAGAAAAAATCACGAATACTATTTTTACAACAGGCGATACGCATTGCTCTTGGGCATTTGAGGTGCCATCGGATATTGCAGCCTATAAAGAAAATTCATCAGCTAATACAGTAGCCATAGAATTCGGTACTCCGAGTGTTACCTCTGCTAATTTTAATGAAAGTACGCCTGCTGACCAAGTATTGGAAGCAGAAAAGGTATTTGTTCATCCTAATTTCAATCCTCATTTAAAGTATGTGAACCTTAGAGATCACGGATATTTATTATTAACTTTAAATCAAGAAGTAACCATTGCAGAGTGGTACTATGTTGACCAAATAAAAGAACGTACGTCTAAAGAACAACTGGCAAAGCGATATGTTGTTAAGAGTGGAAGTAATCAGCTTTCTGAAAAGTAAGAGATAATAGAGAAAATCAAGTTGTATTAGATGTTGACAATAATGAACACAGAGGCACGGAGCGCACAGAGTTTTATGTAGTCTTCTCTGTGCGCTCTGTACCTCCGTGTTCTATACGCTATATAAGCTAAGTAAATAAACAAACCATGAGTAAGTTTTTGCTAATCATAACGATCTGCCTATTTACAATAATAGACAGCATTGCTCAGATGCCTACCGCCGAATGGCTAGAAAATAATATTTTAAGTGCCTATCAATATCGTTGTGTTGGTCCAACTAGAGGTGGGCGGGTGACGACAGTATCAGGGGTAGTGGGGCAACCATTGACCTACTATATGGGGGCAACTGGTGGTGGTGTCTGGAAGACAGAAGATGCGGGCGTCTCTTGGAAAAATATCTCAGATGGCTATTTTGATACCCCTTCTATTGGAGCAATAAGTGTTTCCCAAAGTAATACAGACATTGTCTATGTGGGGACGGGTTCAGATGGACTTAGAAGTAACGTCATCACAGGGAAAGGCATCTTGAAATCTATAGATGCCGGGAAAACTTGGCAGCATATCGGACTCCGAAATGTCGGACAAATTGGGGCGGTAGAAATTCACCCAGGGAATCCTGATATCGTATATGTGGCGGCGATCGGACAAGCATTTCAAGCGAATGAAGAGAGAGGAATTTACCGAACCCTAGACGGTGGTAAAACTTGGAAGAAAGTCCTGTTTATTTCTGATAAAATAGGATTCTCAGATTTAGAATTCTCCCCTGATGATCCTACTACGATCTATGCTGCTGCTTGGAAGGCAGAGCGCAAACCTTGGACAATCATTAGTGGCGGAGAAAGAGAGGAAGGAGGTATATATAAATCTATAGATGGTGGAGAATCTTGGACGCCCTTGATGAATGGCTTGCCTACAGGTTTGATTGGCAAAATAGATTTGGCTGTTTCTTCGGCTAAACCTGATCGGGTAGTGGCTTTAGTCGAAGCCCCCGAAGGAGAAGGTGGTGTTTATCGTTCAGATGATAGAGGAGCTACGTTCCAATTAGTTAGTACAAAAAAACAATTATTAGATAGACCTTTTTACTATTGTAATATTGCTGCTGATCCGCAAAATGCGGAGGTACTGTATGTGATGGCCACTCGCTTTTGGAAATCGACAGATGGCGGTGCCAATTGGAGTCGTATTCGAACACCTCATGGAGACGATCATGATATTTGGATCAATCCAAGTGACTCTTTAAACTTTATTGAAGGGAATGATGGGGGCGCTAATATTACTATGAATGGGGGCAAAACGTGGTCCTCCCAGCATAACCAAGCAACCGCAGAATTATACCAAGTAGAGGTGGATGATCGAACGCCTTATTGGTTGTATGCTGGACAGCAAGATAACTATACGACGATTTCTGTACCTAGTTTGGCTCCAAATAGTTTGCAAGCAGATCCAGGTATCGGTATGATCGTAAATACAGGCGGTTGCGAAACAGGACCTGCTGTTCCTAAACCAGGTAACCCCGATATCGTATATGCAAATTGCAAAGGTCGTTTTAGTGTGTATAATAAAAAGACAGGCCAAGAAAAACGATACTATGTAGGCGCAAGTAATATCTATGGACATAATCCAAAAGATTTAAAATTTCGCTTTCAACGGGTGGCGCCTATCCATGTATCTCCGCACAATCCAGATGTGGTGTACCATGCGTCCCAATACTTGCATAAAACGAAAGATGATGGCGTTACTTGGGAAATTATTTCTCCAGATTTAACCGCCTTTGAGCCTGATAAACAGGTGATTTCAGGAGCGCCTATTACTAGAGATATTACGGGAGAAGAATTTTATAGTACCATTTATTCCGTTCAGGAGTCTAAACTAAAAGAAGGGCTAATATGGGTAGGTGCGAACGATGGTCCCGTACATGTTACGCGTAACGGCGGCAAAGATTGGGCGAATGTCACACCAGATATGCCGAGTGGTGGAAGAGTCGATTGTGTAGAACCTTCTGTACACAAAGAAGGGAAAGCCTTTTTCGCAGTGCATCGCTACCAATTGGGCGATTGGAAACCCTATATTTATAAGACGGATAACTATGGAAAGGATTGGCAATTAATAACAGCTGGTATTCCAACGGATTATCCAGTAAGAGTGGTGCGAGAAGATCCTAATAAAGAAGGCTTATTATATGCAGGTACAGAATTTGGCATGTTTATATCTTTTGATGATGGGGCCAACTGGCAATCGTTTCAAAGGAATTTACCAGTTACACCTATCACGGATATAAAGATACATCAGCAAGATATGGTGATATCGACGATGGGTCGCTCGTTCTGGATAATGGATAATTTATCTAGTTTGCAAGCATCTATGGATAAAGTAGCAAGGGCTACGATTCATTTATTTCCCCTTAAGTCGGTATTTAGAATGCGGCATCCTAGTACTTCTTCTAATCATATTCCTTACTACCCTTCTAACGGGGCAAGTATTGATTATTATTTAAAAGAAGCTGTTCCAAATATTCAATTATCTATTTTGGATAATACCAATAAAATAATTAGAACGTTTACCAGTTTAAATAAAGAAGCAACGGATCATTCGGTAACGGAACCTAGTATGGCAACAGGCTTTGCTCCAAGAGGGGGCACTCCTTTATTAAAAACAACAAAAGGATTACACCGATTTAAGTGGGATTTGAGACATGAAGGAGCATGGGATAAAGATGCTAATAAGGCTTATAAAAATGGCACTTTAGTTGCCCCTAGTCAGTATACGATTCAATTAAAGGTAGGCGAGCAAATATTTAGTCAACCTTTACAGGTTCAAATAGATCCTCGATTGGCAGCAAGTAATGTGACGGCAGCTGATCTTGAAGCTCAAGAATCCTTGGCTATACAAATCCGAGACTTACAGAGTCGAGCCAAACAATTGGCGGATGCCCTTAGTCGACAAAGAGAGAAATTAGAAAAACAAGATTCACAGATCCATGCAGAGAAAGACTTACTTGCGCTACGCAATCTTGAGCAAAAGTTAGTGACAGCGGAAGGTCGATATAGACAACCCATGTTACTTGCTCAAATTAGCTATTTAAGGTATATGTTGAATTCGGCTGATCAGTTGCCAGGGAAAGATGCCTATGCACAGTATGATGTTTTGAAAAAGCAGTTGGATGAATTGATTGTTGAGGTGCAGCAGAGTACTAGTGATTGATGGGGGAAGAAAAGTCAGATTTATCTGATTAATTACAAGAGAAACATTAATAAATAATATACATTAGTTTTCAAACAAAATCATTAAACAAATTCTTCAGCACTAATATGTTTATACAAAGATTTAAGTCAAAAATACACAGAGCAGTCGTTACCCAAGCAGATTTAAACTACGTCGGTAGTATCACGATTGACGAAGATTTAATGGATGCTGCCAAATTCTACGAAGGCGAGCGGGTTCAGATTGTCAATAACAATAACGGAGAACGTTTAGAGACCTATGTGATCAAAGGGGAGCGTGGATCTGGCGTTATCTGTTTGAATGGTGCTGCTGCACGGAGAGTACAGGTAGGGGATATTGTCATTATTATTTCCTATGGCTATATGACGATTGAAGAGGCAGAGGAATATAAACCAACAGTGGTTATTCCTGATGCTAATAATCAATTACCTAAAAAATTTAGAACAAAAAAGAAAAAAGAGACTAAGAATAAATTAGGTAATGATCTGGATAATTCTCTTTAGGAAGTAATAAGTAAAAGGTAAGAAGTAGTGTGGCAAGATTTAGATAGGCTGCCTAATAAAATCATAAACTATCGACTGGTGGTGAAGCTGCCAAGTCACGATAAGGTATAATCAGTAAACGGAATTATTATCTCATCTAGATGTACTAGTTAAAAAGCTAAACATCTAATAAACTACACACATAATGGCTGTAATTAAAGTTGTTGAATTATTAGCAAATTCAAAAAAGAGTTGGGAAGATGCAACTGCCCAAGCTGTCAAGAGAGCATCAAAATCAATTAAAGATATTCGTTCTGCCAATGTACAAAACATGAGCGTTACTGTCGAAGATGGTAAAGTGAAGGAATATAGAGTTAGTTTGAAAGTTGCTTTTGAAGTGAAGTAATTTTGACTTTGATTAGCTCTAAAAGAGTCCTAGTTTTAAAAGATTTTTCTTTTAGCTAGGACTTTTTTTGTCGATTCCACGCTGCTCTGCACTTAATTGGATTTAACTATTTTTATTGACTTTTCTCCATTAGGAGAATAAATTCTAATAAAATAAACACCTTTTCTTAAACCACTAGGTAAGTCAATTTGATATTTATAATCTCCTGACTTTTGTGACTTTCGATTTACATAAGTCTTTATAATTTGACCATCTATATTTAATAGCTGGATAGTGATAATCTCAGACTGTTTCAGTATGTATGATAGGTTTGTCTTTTGTTGGATAGGATTAGGGTAAACTAATGTTGAGTTTTGTTTGATAGAAAAATCTAAAGTACCTACATTTAGATCTGTGAGGTATCGAATTAGATATAAATCTGAACCACTTTCTTCTCTACTATAATTGCCTATATTCAATATACTTTGATTGGACTCTAATGCTAATAAATTTAAGCTGTGACTGTCAGATAAGTCTTCACTATAAATACCCTTGTTTCCAAAATCCTCATCTAAGATTCCATTTTCAGTATATTGAATAAGAAAATATTTATCTATAGAAGAAGCGTGTGAATAAGCTGAAATTAATAACTTGCCATCAGCTCTGCGTATTGTTGAACTGATGTGTTCATGGTCAGAAGAATCTATACCATTAGGGTCTCTTGAAGGATCTGTCATTACTGTACCTTGATTCCCAAAAGTGTTATCTAAAGTACCATCTTTATTAAACCGCACCAATAAAATGCATGACTCAATAGTCCCTCTTTTGTAAATAGAACCAATTACTAATATTTTTCCATCTGACTGCAATATTATATTATCGGCTATCTCTGAACTAATATTAACATCAAAAAAAACTTTTCCCTCTGAACCAAAAGAACTATCTAAGGAGCCATTCGTATTATACCTTGCAATCACATAATCATGTATGCCATTTCTTTCTTCAACATCTCCTCCTGCTATTATTTTTCCATCTGACTGTAGTTTCACAAACTTAGGATATTCATCTCTAGCAACAAAGTTCGTAGATACAAGGCCACTATTACCAAATTCTTCGTCTAATGTGCCGTCTTGATGAAAACGAAATAAAATGAAATCCGTTTTTCTATCGATATACGTTTTTGTTCCTACCACAACAATTTTTCCATTTGGTTGAATAACAATGGCATTGGCTGTGGTAGAAGCGTTAATATAATCAGTTATAATTTTTCCATTATTCCCAAAATTTTGATCTAAACTACCATCTGAATGGAAACGAGCTAAAGCTATATAATCGATTTCTGATGAATCTTTAACACTGCCAACAACAACTAATTTTTCATTATTCTGTTTAACAACTTCTCTTCCCCTAACAGATTTCATATGTTCAAAATCGGCTATTGCTTTACCATCCTTGCCAAAGCTTTTGTTAATACTTCCATCTTGATGAAACTTAACTAAACTAAATGTATTGGTATTAGAAAAAGATAAAATGAATTCTCCATTTTCTTCTGTAATTGCCGATGTAGCAGTATTATACCCTTCAAACAGATGTAGACGTACTATTCCATCATTTCCAAAACTTGCATCTAATTCAAAAGGCTGGCTAAAAGCATTTGAATAAAAAAATAGTGGTAGTATGAGTTGAAAAAACAGGAATTTATTCATTTTACGGGGTTAATTTATCTAAGGAATATTCATAAATAATGCCAGCTAAGATTGAATTCCGATATCTTTTTGATATTGGTTACTAATCAACTTGATGTAGAATAAATTACTTAATTCCCCTCAACCGCTGCCAGCAATTCCTCCTCTCCTAATTTTGCCATCAAATGCCCGATAAACATATCTGCATGGATGCGCGTATTTTCAATAAATAGCTTACTAGTCTGCTTTCCTGCATTAATTACCCCTACTACATATACTTTCGGCAAATTTGTTTCTAAGGTTTCTGGATCGTGAGCAGGTCTTAGGTGTTCCCCTTCTAACTCAATACCAATCGTTTCCAAAAAACTAAAATCAGGTTCATAGCCAGTCATAGCAAATACAAAGTCATTGTCCAATTCTTTTGTGCCATCAGGTGTATTGAGTAAGACCGCTGTTTCTTTTATTTCTTGCACAGTGGTATCAAAATAGGCGGTAATAGATCCCTCTTTTATTCGATTATCAATATTCGGTTTGATCCAGTATTTAACTCTGGAACTAATTTCAGATTTTCTAACTGCCATGCTTACCTCAGCCCCTTTGTAATATAATTCTAATGCGACATCACAAGCAGAATTGGCAGCGCCAACCACCAACACCTTTTGTCCAATATAAGGGTGTGGATCATCATAAAAGTGTTTGACTTT
>CALJIY010000283.1 GCA_937973945.1 uncultured Saprospiraceae bacterium
CAAAAAAGCTAAGGATAAAAAATTCACCGCTACTATTGGTGCGAATGGCCATACTAGTATTGAATACTATATTGTTGCGGAGAATGCGGCGGCGATTAGTTTTTCGCCTGCTAATTATATGTTTGAGTTGCATTCTGTTGATTTAGAGGAACTTAATTGACTAGGATTTCAGGATACTGTGATTGATGTTGGCGAATTTTTAGGATGCTGTTTGGGATGTTGACGGAATAGGATTTTCTTTATTGTACATTTGGCTTTCAGAGAAAAAGGACAGCCATTTTGAAAATTTCTACCTTCATCCTTGACCTAGTATAAATCATCAAACCAAAAAATTGGATTTTGAATTTACCATATTAAAGAAGTCTTTAGAATTAGAATTGGCCTATGAAGATAGGACGATGTCCATCTTTTTATTTTTAGTTTTTGGAGTAGTCACGCTTCTTATTCTTATCTATAATTCTGTTGATTATAGGCAGCTGTTGATTATCACAACTTTATTCATAGGAGTGGCAGTATTTCTTATAAGAGGTAAATTAAATTCTAAAACAGCATCAGAAATAATAAAGGAGCATACGATAGGTACATTAAGTATTAATCAAGATCCATTCGAAATTAGAGATGCATCTCAGAATGTACTCATAGATGGAGATTTCGAAGGAAGCATTACTATGAAATATGATGGTTATTACCAAGAAGTTGTTGGAACGGAAGAGGATTCTGCCATCTACTATGGAACTAAAAATCAAATTATTATAAAGGATTCCCAGAGAGAAAAAAGATTTATAGTCCATCTAAAAGATCAAGAAGATAAAAAGAAATTTCAAAAGGTTACAGAGCTACTCCATTCCCAAAAAAATATAGAAGTGAAAGAATTTACAAGGGGGCAAAGAACTTATTTAGGAAAGCAATTAAACTATAAAGAAATACAGGAATTTAAGGCATATAAAAGATAACTCAATTTTCGTTTACTTTATTAGAAACAAGTCTACTCAATCCCTGCGACCAACACAACACATTCAACAATATGAATAAATATTTCTACTACTTATTTATACTTTCATTCTTTGGCGGCTTCCCTTTGTATAGTCAGGATTTATACGATCTCACCAACATAAAGGACATTAAAATAACCATTGATGATCCTATCTGGGATAAGAAATTAAATGCCTATAAAAAACAAGGCTTAGAAAAACGAATCGTTGGTAAGATCAGCATTGATGGTGTGCAGTACGATAGTGTAGGGATTCGATATAAGGGCAATAGCTCTTTTTTCAACACAAAAAAATCAGGCTCTACTAAGCTCCCTTTTAATGTAAAGATGAATCACTTGGTCAAAGGACAAAGTTTGCCTGGTGGATACAAAACATTAAAACTATCCAATGTATTTAGAGATCCAAGTTATTTAAGAGAGGTATTGTCTTATGAGATTGCAGGCAATTACATGGCTGCCCCTAGGGCCAATTATGCACGAGTATATGTAAATAATGAATACCTCGGTTTATATAATAGTACAGAATCAGTTGATGATAAATTTTTGAAAGAGAACTTTGGAGATAATAAGGGCGTGCTATTTAAATGCGATCCTGCATGGAAAGCTACATCGGTAGCAGATTGTCCCAATAATGAAAAGGCGACACTAAAATATTTAGGTGCCAATGTTGAGTGTTATAAAAATTCTTATGAGTTAAAATCTAAGAAAGGTTGGGACGAATTAGTGGCCTTCACCAATACCCTCAACAATAAACCTCAAGACGTAGAGAAAATATTGAATGTAGATGCTACACTCTGGATGTTAGCATTTGATAATATTTTAGTCAACTTAGATAGTTACTTGGGACGACTTTGCCATAACTACTATATGTACCAAGATACAATGGGTCGCTTTAATCCAGTAGTATGGGATATGAATATGTCTTTTGGTGGTTTTCGATTTGATGGGACGGGCAAATCTTTAAGTGATACAGAACTACAAAGACTCAGTCCATTGTTACATTTCAAAACTAAAAATGCAGACCGTCCCTTGCTTGTTCAGTTATTGAATACCCCCTTATATAGAAAAATTTATATCGCACATATCCGTACCATTTTGAATGATTATTTCGTGAATGGCAAATATAAAGAACGCGCCAAGGCGATCCAAAAATCAATTGATCGCTATGTCAAAGAGGATAAAAATAAGCTATACGCCTATGAGGGCTTCCCTCAGAATTTAGAAAAAACAACCCTAGCAGGAACGTCGAAAATAATAGGGCTAACAGAATTAATGGAAGCCAGAACCACTTACTTAAAAAATCACCCATTAATCACTAGAACAGCTCCTACTATCTCAGAAGTAAAACATACCGTCCTAGACAGTGCTATACATGTAACTGCTAAAATTAAAGATGCAACGGATGTATACCTATTTTACAGAAACACCAACAACATCTTTCAGCAAGCGACCATGACCGATACAGGTGCCCATATGGACGGTGTTGAGGCAGATGGAGTGTTTGGTTTTACCATCAAAGAATTACCCAACACGGAATATTATATAGTTGCGGAAAATAAAGATGCCGCTATGCTTTCTCCTAAAGAAGCCGCGTTTAAGTTTTATTCTGTAGAATAAATAGTTCTTCAGAGGGCGCAAAATTAGTTGCTTCTTTTCTAAAACAAGCAACTAATTTTGCGCCTCTGAAAATAATACACCACTTATGCCCAAGCGTATTGCCGTAATTGATTTAGGCACCAACACCTTCCACATACTCATTGCAGAAGAGCAATCGGACCACTCTTTCAAAGATTTGCATCGCCAACGTTTTTTCGTAAAATTAGCAGCAGAAGGAATCGAAACCATTGGTCAAGCGCCATTGGATCGAGGCTTTGCCGCCTTAACTCATTTTAAAAAATTGATCGAAGAGTTAGAGGTCACAAAAGTGAAAGCTATCGGAACAGCTGCCTTGCGCACCGCTTCTAATGGTCCTGCATTTGTACAACAAGTCAAAGAAAAATTAGGCATTCAAATAGAACTAATAAGTGGCGACCAAGAAGCTGCTTTTATACACAAAGGCGTTACCTTGGCTGTTCCTTTTAAAGCAGCTAATTATTTGTTGATGGATATTGGTGGAGGCAGTGTAGAATTCATTTTAGCCAATAAAGACAAGGTGCATTGGGCACAGAGTTTTCCAATCGGTGTAGGTGTTTTATACAAAGGCTTTCACAAAAGCAATCCAATAACAGCAACAGAAATCTTAGCGACGAATACCTATATTGATCGTTTTTTGGCTCCGCTAAAAAAAGCTGTAGCAGAATTTCCTGCCAGCACTTTAGTGGGCGCTTCTGGCACATTTGATGTATTAGAAAGCTTATTGGCTAAAGAAATGGTCTCCCCTACCCATGCCTATGTAGCTGTTAGCGATTTTCATCCTTTATATGATCGTCTAGTTTCGACAACGGAAGCGGAACGATATGCGATGCAAAGTATTCCTGATACTCGAGCAGATATGATCGTTGTGGCCTTGATTCTTATAGACTATGTACTTAAGACTATAGCTATAGATCAAATCATTGTATCAAAATATGCCATGAAGGAAGGGATTATGGTAGATTTATTACAAACTAGTTAGTACAATTTTTATTAAGCTACTGTCTTAAACTATACAGTACAAAACCTATTAATCATACTTATTCTTTTTACAATAGCGTTTTTATTTCTTGAACAACTTCTTTATATATAATTCGATATAAAATCTAATCAACTAATACCAAAAATGAGATTTATTCTTTCCCTTGTATTAATGAGTTCGTTTATTTTTTGTCAGGCGCAAACGAAGCAGATAAAGCGATTTAAATTAGACTCAAAGAAACCGCAAGCTATCTGTAAACACCATGGTGCTGTCAATCCAGGTCATGTCATATTCCCTAAGGCAAATTCTAGAAATCAATCAAAGAATCCTGCTGTTTTCCAAGTGAATTTTGATCCCAATATGCCCGTAGCGGCCATTCAAGCATTTGAATATGCCTTATCTTTATTGAGTAATGAATTATCTTCTACTGTTCCAATCAATGTCGATGTAGATTGGGAAGAATTAGATCCTGGTGTATTAGGCGCAGCTAATACAACAGAATTTGTAGCGGATTTCCCTAATAGTTCTGAAAGAACAGCCTACCCAATTGCATTAGCAGAAAAAATAATTGGTGCCCCCATTAATTCAGATACCAGACCTGATGTCCAAGTTTTCTTTAGTAGTGAAATTAACTGGTACTATGATTTTAATAATCCCGCTGCTATATCAAACGTACAGTTTGATTTCGTATCTGTTGTTTTACATGAAATGATCCACGGATTAGGCTTTGTAAGTTTTTCTGGCTTATTAGCTGATGAAGTTAATAGCCGAATAAAAAGAGGCGGTATTGCGGCAATCTATGATGTATATTTAGAGAATAATGCTGGTGTTAATCTACTAGAAAATTTTGAAGACCCTTCCGCAGACCTTACGAATGCTTTTCAAAGTAATAATGTCTTTTTAAGAAGTCCTGCTTATGAAGAGGGCACGGTAGCACCAAAAGTGTATACCCCTTCCACCTACGAACTTGGTTCAAGTATTCGTCATTTAGATTTAGTCACTTTTAGAAATAGTCCTAACTCATTAATGACGCCAACTATCGAACGTGCTGCGGTGAAACATGATCCTGGGATTGCGATTGATATTTTACATGATCTTGGATGGGCAACAACTCATTTACTACATGATCAGAAAATTGGGGAGGATGATGTGAATGAACCTTATGTCATTAATGCGGAAGTAGTTTCAGATCTGGGTTATGATGCCACTACTGTAATGCTACACTACTCACAAGATACGTTTAAAACAGTCACTTCTGTTCCTATGATCGTCGCTGAAGGAGCTAATCAATTCACGAGTACTATCCCTGCACCACAACAGCAAACACGTTTCCAATATTATTTTACCCTTGTGGATGATCGAAATATAGAATTACAATTCCCTGCAAATGCTCCTAATCCCCTATTCTATGTTTCCTTTTATGAATTAGATAGCCAATTACCAGAAATGGATCATAACGTAGTAGTAAATATTGATGATAAAACCACCTTGATACCTGTGGATGCTATTGTTACAGATTTCTTTGCAGGTGTCGATTCGGTTTATGTAGAATACTATATTAATGGCGAATTAGAAACTACCACTAAACTAGTAAGAGATTTTACAGATGAATTTAGAGATAATTTATATTCAGGAGCTATAGAATTAGATCAATCATTAGCTGCTACTGATAAACTTGAATATAGAATTATAGCAGTGGATAAAAGTAACAATAAGAACGAAAGAATCTTACCAACTACAGGCCTTTATGAGATAAATATTTCGGAAACTTTTGACTTTAGTGTCTCCTATTTCAATGACTTCAATACGAGAAGTTCTGACTTTAGTGGCAATGGATTTGCAACGGGTCAACCAACTGGTTTTACTGATGTGGCTATTCAATCGGAACATCCTTATGTAAATGCAGGGGAAGGAAAAACTTTAAATTATAACTATCAATTAAATATACCAATCCTTATCCAAGATACAGATCCCTTAATAGAATTTGATGAGATTGTTTTAGTTGAACCAGGAGAAAGCGGAACAAACTATACCGAGTTAGAATTCTGGGATTATGTAATAGTAGAAGGAAGAAAACTGGATGGTACAGACTGGTTACCTTTTTTAAATGGTTATGATTCTAGAGCCGTAGGTAAATGGAATACCGCCTATGCAAATGGTTTAGTTGGTCAAAATTCTACTACAGTTGGAAGCCCGGAGTTATATAATCCAAGAGTCATCAATATGACACAGAATGGCAATTTTAAAGCGGGAGAAATTGTCTTTGTTCGATTCAGATTATTTTCTGATCCTTTTGCTTTTGGTTGGGGTTGGGCCATTGATAATTTACGTATTCAAGATACCCAAGTGGCTATTGAAGATTTCATTGCTTCTAACGACTTAGCCTTATTTCCTAATCCTGTTAGTACCTCTGCCCTATCTATCAAAGCTAATTTCAAACAGCCTGTAGAAAATTTACAAAT
>CALJIY010000284.1 GCA_937973945.1 uncultured Saprospiraceae bacterium
TTAAAATGGGCTTTGAATACGGAAGTAGCAGCGCTTTTTAAATCTACCGTTATACTTTCTTCCGTTGTATTAATCAGTCCCGACCAGTGATCAAAAGCATAGCCTTCTTTTGGAATGGCGGTCATCGTAATCGGAACAGATTCAAAATAAGTACCTCGCCAATCTGCTTCCTCTATACGAATGGAATTCAATTGAATACTACCTGCTGTCACATCATCGATCAATAACTGAACAGTTCTTTTTGCAGGAAGATCAAATTCAGACTGAATAACATTACGCATAATAAATTGGCGTCTATCTGCAAAATTTCTCATAGCAGCTACCCTACTTAACCAATTCTCAAAACTAGTTGCTCCCCAGCGATCTATATGTCTAGACATTTCACTCCTGATGATCTGAGCATTTTGATTAATTTTTATCTTTACTTTTAGCAGATCAAAACGGGTATTGAGTTCGTCTGCAAACGTATTGATAAACCTTTTTTTGAAACCCTCATTCTGCATTAATTTTCTAAACAATAAGGTAGACCATGGGGGATTCGGCCAGGCTGGACCATTACTTTGCAAAGCAAACTGAAGCGTATTGTTGTTATAATTATTATCATTCCAAATACCGAATCCAAAATCTGTGTCAAATAAAATCCATCGCCATTTTCCATTTTTGTGTTTCCAATATTTGATATTATTACCTGGCCAATCTGTATTATCAAAATATATTTGAGCCACTTGGTATTGCATATAGTTCAATAAATCTATCTGTTCTGCGACCACCTCATAAGCTGCATTATTGATCAAATTATTTTGCTCCACAAAATCTAATAACTGATTAAATTCTTCATTCGTACCAAATATAACTTCTTGCTTTTTTTCTAAAATAGTAATATCCTCTGTAGGGACATTATGCAAAGCAGCTAGATAATGTTCATTAATCTTTTCTCTTAAATTGTATAAGCCCCAATATTCTCCATTAATATACGCAACGACTGGTCGGCCTGCTTGTATATCCACATTTGAATTTTCCATCAGACCTGTCAATGTCAAATCTCGGAGCATGGTGTTTTGCCAGTCATTTCCGGAATTTCGCAAAATAAACGCTTCATAATTATCATAGGGTCTTTGTGCAAAAAGCGGGTATTCCAACTCCTTATTCCCATATTGATTTCTAAAAAATATCGACAAGGATCGTTGATCCATTCCTCTACTCCATCCTCCGAATATCTTCACGCCTGCATTGCTTTGGAAGCCAAGCTGACCATCTGCTTCAAAAAAAGAAAGTTGAATCGGCTTTTCAATATCTTTCCAAAAATTGGCACCAAAATGAGGGAAATCAAATTCGTAATCTGAACCATAAGAATAAATACCACTTACTTCATCAAAAAAATCTTGTTCCTCTACGACAAAAGATACGACCGGTAATTCATGTGCTGTTTCCAGCAAATAACTTTGTGTATATATTTCACTAGGTAAGTACTCTTCCTCAAATAAGCCTGCTTTAATTACTGAATTTTTAGTTACTGATATAGGTGTTACGTAGCTTAGAGAGGTAGGCGTAGGATCACTTCCATCTGTTGTGTATTTGATGGTAGCATTGGGATTGCTAGTGGACAAAGTCAAGTCAAAACTAGTTTCATATAAACCTGTAGGACGAGAAAATTCGACTTCCCCTTCTACAAAACCTAAATAATTCTCTGTCTTATTTGGAGCATTTGGAGTGATCTCATCGAATAAACGAACGCCCCCCACTACTCCATCTGGAAATCGACCAACTGTTTGATTCAATCCCACGGTAGGAATTTGTAAACTATCTTTTAATTGTCCTGTATCATCAAATAGATATACCGTCTCTGAATTCTTGAGTTTAAAATTTGTATGCAAGTAAGTCGTTGTTAAATCTAATTCAGGAGAAGCTGTTGATGTCATCGCAACAGTAGTCCCAATTGATAAATAAGGAATCAAAGACATGTCAGAAGAGGTACTACTTATATTGTGTACTTGTATCGCTAACACATTTTTACCACTAACCAATAGGTCTTCCAACTCCGTTAACTTATATACTTCAAAAGCACCTCCATTATAAACTTGTGCTTCTCTGTCTGTAGGTATATCTGCATTAAGACCTGGAAAATCAGGACTGTTTCCCATATTGGATCTAGCTATTTCTTGGCCATTGATATAGGCAACAAAAGCATCATCATAATCTATATGCAAAATTAATTCTGCAACAACCGAAGGGTCTGTCAGCGTAAATTCTTGTCGAATAAAAACAGCTAAACTCCCATTAGGTACAAACGTTGCATCATCTCCATCAGCATAACCTATGCCTGTTTTTCCAGTCTGCCAATTTTGGTCATTAAAATCAAGCGTTCTCCAATTACTGTCTGTGCTAGCAGTAGGCATTATATATTGACAAGCATCCCCTTCTTTAATAAGCGTGTTATAAAACAAAGGCGTTCGTCTATCTTTATCAGAAGCAAACAATATCAGAAAATCATTAGGTGCTACCGACCAATTTGGGAAAGTCCATTTTTGTGGTTTTTCTATATCATCTGTAATCGTCCAATTTTCAAGATTGATAGGGTTTTCAGTATTGTTGTATAATTCTATCCAGTCTTTAGCTTCTCCATCTTCATCCAAAAAAATACTATTTGAGGTCGCTACCTCATTAATCACGATAGGTTGCGCTACTGTATTTTGATGATATAAAAAACTAATGAGGAGTAAGATACACTGAAATACTCTTGGTAATAACATAATATGGGTGATTAATGGAGCTTATGAACCGTTGGCATTCTTCAACAAAAACGAAATTAAATGGTAGTCTTTTCCCAATTTAAACTAAAAAAAATTAATTTTAGGACTGAGTGTTAAATCAAATTACTTTTAATAATAAGAATCATCCCTAAACAGAGGAGTTTCTTATAGTAAACATTGTTCTTTTTGCATTCTGCGTAAGCTTATGCCCAGAGGCATAAAGAGTATAGCAAATGAAAAGAACCAAAAACCCTAGACAAAAATAATCCCTCCGGTATTTTTGTCAGACCTCCCGCCGATATGTAGACCGAGCGGAACTTGTACTAGTAAATACTCTAAAATACTTACTTATAGGAGATAAGATATATTGTTTAAGCGCTATTTCTCATTTTTATACTACTCTAACTTTAAATCATTTGGCATAAATATAGATAAACATAATCTATACATTCCTAACAATTAACTAAATTATGGCAGAAAAGTTTGGCGATTCGATTATCAACAAACAAACAATACTGGATCATCCAGCTAGTTTGTTTGTCTTATTTTTCACAGAAATGTGGGAGCGATTTTCTTATTATGGGATGCGGGCCCTATTAGTATTATTCCTAACCTCGTCTTTAATGGATGGAGGATATGGATGGGAAAGAAAAGATGCCTTAGAATTGTATGCTTTATATACAGGTTTGGTGTATATGACCCCCTTAATCGGTGGTATTATTGCGGATAAATTTACAGGATATAGAAAAGCTGTCGTGCTCGGTGCATTGATTATGGCAATAGGACATGCCTGTATGGCCGTAGAAGCAATTCCCGCTTTTTTCTATGCAGGTCTAGGTTGTTTGATTGTCGGAAATGGTTTATTTAAACCTAATATTTCTTCTATAGTTGGTCAATTATATACAGATGAATCTAAAAAAGATTCTGCCTATACCATTTTCTATATGGGTATTAATGCAGGTGCTTTTCTAGGTATTCTACTTTGTGGCTATATCGGAGAGAAAATTGGATGGAGTTATGGATTTGGACTAGCAGGTATTTTTATGTTTTTAGGGATGCTCCAATTTTGGTTTGGACAAAGCATCTTTGGGGATATTGGATTAACACCAAAAAAATCAACTGTTGCACCAACCAAACAACAAGTATTAGACGATAGTAAGGCTTCTTCGAGATTAGGTATGTGGGTAGGTATTAGTGTAGCATTGGCAGCAGTTATTTACTTTCTGATTCCTAGCACAGAATCTACTTCTATGCTGAATATTATCAATGCGAATTGGATTCCACCTATCTTATTTGGTAGTGTTGTTGGTATTGTTGGATATATTGTAACAGACCCTTCGCTGACAAAGATGGAGAAAGATCGAGTTTGGGTCATCATTATTTTGACCTTTTTTACGGTTTTCTTTTGGTGGGCGTTTGAGCAAGCGGGTGGTTCTATGACGGTATTTGCAAATGATTATACCTCTAGAGATCTTACTGGTGGTGGTGCATTGACGTTTAAATTAGTAAATACTTTGTTAACGGTTGGTTCACTATCCGTTATCACTTGGGTGCTCTTCAAGTTATTTAGTGTCACCTTTAAAGATATAGCTACTTCTAATACCATATTAGGAATTAGTTTTGTGATTATCTGGGCAATCGTCGTTTGGATGTTATATCGAGAATTTAGGGCAGATGCAACAGAAGTTCCTGCTTCTTGGTTTTCGATCTTAAACTCCTTCTTCATCATTACCCTTGCCCCAATGATTTCAAAATTTTGGGAGAAAGGTATTATTACTTCTGGACCAATTAAATTTGCTTTGGGCTTATTACTAGTTGGTATTGGCTTTGCCTTTTTAGCATTTGGTAGTTCGGCTATTCCTCAGGGTGCCAAAACCGCTTCTGTTAGTATGGTTTGGTTGATATTAGCCTATCTATTCCATACCTTAGGCGAGCTATGTGTGTCTCCTGTAGGTTTGTCTTATGTAAGTAAACTAGCCCCTGTTCGATTGATTGGTTTGATGTTTGGGGTTTGGTTTATTGCTAATTTCATCGCCAACTGGGCGGGTGGTATAACAGGTAGTTATATTGACCAAATTGTAGAAAATAATAGTATGTCTACTTTCTTCTTAATCTTTACCTTTATTCCTATTGGTGCAGCAGTCGTATTGATGTTGATGAATGGATTTATGAAGAAAATGATGCATGGTATTGAGTAAAAGTAAGGCGGATTGTCAATCCGCCACCTAGTTATATTGACGGATTAGCAATCCGCCCTACAAAGCCGTAGTTTCTCTAGAAACTACGGCTTTTGTCTTTATACGCCAAACTATAGACATTTCCTTTATTTTTGTTGGCTGATATAGACGATTTTTATAATAAAAACGTTAGTAATCAATTAAGTAACAACGAAAGTATATTCATTAAAATACTTTATGTACTCGGACAAAATTAATTCACTGTTCATAAACACATAGATAAGTATAGAAGCCTAATTTGCTCTATATATTTCTGTGGTAAAATACAAGCCTAGTTTGTTAACTATTCAGCGCACAAGCGAGAACTCCCCCCGACCCCCTCTTAAAAAGAGGGGGAGATGTTGAAATGAAAATATTTCGTCTCCACAACGAATTTTCAATCGTAGACGTCCCCCTCCTTTCTAAGGGAGGGTCGGGGTGGGTTCTTAACTCGTACTGATAGTCACCTAACTTGTTAGTTTAATTTTGTCAGACTATTTTAAAAGACAGCTCCCAAGTTATACGGATATGAAGAAGACGCACAAGGAATTAATCATTTTACTAATTGGCTTATTTATCAATTGCTCTATTGCATGGAGCCAGATAGTACTTTCTAATGGGGCTACCGCAGGTCCAGATATAGAAAGTGCGGTTGTATTATGTGATACAGATCAACTTAGCTTTCCCGCATTTTCAGGAAGCGGTACGCCTACCGCAACAAGCCCAGGGATTGATCCAGAAGTCAACTCTATATGGGTCGCCTGGACGGTGGGGAGTGATGGTCCACTCACTTTCACGATTACCCCCGACAATCCAGCGGTAAATTTTGATTTTGTTTTATTCGAGAGCTTTGATTTTAGAGTAGATAGAGGAGATGAGACTATTATTAGATCATCTCTTGCTACTTGTCCTGGACCTACAGGATTAGCCACCGCACCTAATACGATGTCTTGCCCAGAGTCTTTTGATAATTCAATTGATCTATTCCAAGGAGATATTTATGCCTTATTAATCCATACTTCTAGCGATGATAATGCTTTTACCCTATCCTTTGGAGGTACTAGTAATTTTGAAGGTCCAAAACCAACCATTGAACATACTGGTGGCGATTGTTTCGGTTCTCCAAAATCTTTAGTTATTCAAAATATTGGAGGGGCTACTATTACTCAATATGAGTGGAACTTTGGGGACGGCGCAAGTATAACGGATACTACTGTTAGCGATAACTATGTGCCGATCATTGATTATGCAACTACGGGTTCTAAAACGGTTGAATTGATCCTTGAAACAAATTTGGGATGTAGGGTCGTTACAGATTATACCTTTGAGATAGAAGCATGTTGTACTACAGAAAATAGTATAGCAGTGGATACGACTAAAGTGATAAAAGCTAGTTGTCAAAGTATGCCTACTGGAGAAATTGATGTTTCCGTAGCCAATCCTTCTAACCTTCCATATACAACCAACTGGTCACATGATCCTGTAGAAATGGGAGAATCGCTTACCCAATTAGAACCCGATATTTACCAAGTCAAAGTCGAAAATACTGCTGGCTGTAAAGATTCTATTGCGGTGAACTTAGCTACTGATAATGTATTAGCTGTCGTTCCAATTACTTCTTTTGTTTCAGAATGTAATAATCCAAGTGCAGGAACAATAGCCGTACAAGCATCGGGTGGAGAGGCCCCTTATGAGTATAATTACGGTATTGTTCAAGACTATGTAACGGCAGATACAATAGACAATTTACCATTTGGGACTTATACCGTTTCTGTAAGAGATGCTAGTGGATGTGTCGTTACCGAAACGACCTCTATTGATTCTTTACAATTAGAATTAGTTGCCTCTTCCCCACAAAATGCTTCTTGTAAGGATACGATAGACGGTAGCATTGTCATCACAGAGATGATCGGTGGGGCAGCTCCTTTTACCTATGATTTTGGAGAAGACGACCAAGGAGACAGAATAATTGGTGGAGAAGAAATACTATCTCAAATACCAGGGAAAAATGATGGCGCCTATATAGTAACTGTAACAGACGCTAATGGATGTATAGGAACCGTGGACGTAAATATTACAGAACCAGATGCAGTATTTGCCTTAGTTGATGGAAATCCTTTTGTCGATTGTCATGGGAGTAGCACTGGATCACTTGTTGCTATTCCAGACGGAGGGACACCAATTTATGAATATATTTGGAGTACAGGAGCTACCTCTGATATGATTGATAATTTATCACCAGGTGTTTACGGAGTTACAGTAACAGATGCAAATGGCTGCGAGTATATGGATGATGTATTAATCAGCGATCCTGATTCGCTAATCGCTACTACTGTTGCAACAGACCTTAGCTGTAATTCCAATATAGATGGCAGTATACAAGTAGTCGTAGCAGGAGGAGAAGCTCCTTATACTTATAGTGAAGATGGTATTACCTTCCAAGCCTTCCCTTCTAACAATGATACGCTCTTATTAGAAAATCTATCCGAAGGAGATTACACCATCACCATACAAGATAATAAAAACTGTGTTATTGATGAATTAGTAACTGCTACCATTAATAGTCCTTCAGCGATTGAGACATCTGATACAACTACCCTTGCTACATGCGGCGGCGAGCTAGATGGCAGCATCACGATCACCGCATCAGGAGGAAATGCTCCATATAGTTTTGAATTTTTCCAACCCTCTGGCTTTATTGGTACGAATACTACAGGTACCATGATGGGACTAGGTATCGGCGACTATACCGTCACCGTTACAGATGCCAAGGGATGTGAAGCAGCTGTACAAGGAATAGAAATAACGGAATTAACACTGGAAGATATTACAATAGTCAGTACAACTGACCTTACTTGTTTTAATGATAATACAGGGACCGTTGAAATAGCGATTAATGACCCAGGCGCACAAGGCCCATTTGAGTACGATTTTTTTGATGGGAATGGCCTTGTTGATGCTAGCGCATTGACTAGTTTAGCAAAAGATGATTATGAAATTGAAGTATATGACGCTAATGGTTGTCAAGGAACAGTCCCTTCCTTTTCTATTGATGAACCGGAAGAAATTAGAATTATTGTAGAACCTGTTAGATTGAGTTGCTTTGGAGATACGAACGGATCTACGATTGTTACCGCTTCAGGTGGTTCAGGCATTTATAATTATGCTTGGAGTGATGGTACTACTGAACGAACAATTAATAATTTAAGTGAAGGAGCATATAGCGTGATTGTAACAGATGACAAAGGATGTAGCGACATGATTAATTTTTCTGTTACCAACCCACCACCAATTGATGTCACCTCCGTCACTTCCATGGCAGTAAATTGTCCAAGTGATCCTGTAGGATCTATAGAGGTAGTAGTAACAGGCGGCGCAGGAGGCTATGAATACAGTTTGGATAATGGAGCAAATTTTGGAGATGTTGCGATGTTGTCTAACCTACCTGCCGGAGATTATGACATTCAGATTAGAGATGCCGAAGGTTGTATCAAAGATACCACAGCGACAATCAATAGTTCTGTGACTATTGACCAACCATTTCTTTTAGCAGAAGGCTGTTATGGAAATATCGTTTCATTCCCTTCTGGAGAAGATTTTATTAGCGTTTCACAAGGTTCAGTTACGAGTTGGGCATGGACTTTTGGGGAAGGGGCTGATATGGCATTTGCGGATACGCCAGGCCCGCACGATGTAACCTATAATAGTTTAGGAACACCAGAAGTAAATCTAACAGTGACCTTAGATAATGGCTGTGTATTTACCGAAAACATCAATGGCGCTGCTAAGGCTTTTATTAATATGGAGCCTTGTTGCGAGGACGTCAATGAGATTGTTATAACACCCAATGTAGATAGTACTAGCTGTTCTACAACAACAGATGGTCGTGTTATGCTAGATATTCAATCTAGCGCCCCCATAACCACTACGAGTTGGGACAATGGTGAAACAACTCAAGACTTACAAAATTTAGGAATTGGAGAATATACGGTCATGGTAACAAATGATGCTACCTGTACCAATAGCGCAACTGCTACCGTCGAATCTCCAATACCTATAGCTATCAGTAATATCACCACTTCCGCTCCAGCTTGTGGTGGTGGAACAGATGGAGTTATCACCGTATCTGCATCGGGTGGTACAGGAGATTATATGTATAATCTGGGTGATGGATTGACAATGGATAATGAAGTTAATAATTTGTCTATAGGCGACTATATTATTAGTGTACAAGATGAAAATAATTGTGTCACCTCAGATTCTACCATTACTTTATCTGAAAGAGTAGTCAATATCCTTTCTACTACTATCACAGAACCCAATTGTAATGGGGATGCTAACGGGGAAATTGCTTTGAATCATGATGGCAATGGTCCACTTTTAAGTATAATATATAACACCAATGTAATCACTACTCCTAATGAAAATGGAAATACCGTTACTTTAGAAGATCTACCTGCTGATAATTATAATATAGAAATAAGGGATGCCGAAAATTGTAGAGGACTCATTGATACCCTTATGTTAGAA
>CALJIY010000285.1 GCA_937973945.1 uncultured Saprospiraceae bacterium
ATAATGGCGCTTGGCTTGGAGCTAGGACCATCATTATTCGGAATACAGAAAGGGAAACTTGTACCGTCCTTCTTGATAATTCCACCAATGTGTACTTTGACAAGATCGTGGAAGAATTGAAGAAGTTCTCCAAATACTCAAGAACATAAAACATGAAAGACCCGTTGCTGGACAAATTAAGGCGGTTCGCAGAAAAGTTGCGCTCTAATAAAGTATAATATCTTCAAATAACCTCTATGAAAAAAATCAATCAAGCGACAAAAGTCAAACACCTAGAATACCATTTCAAAAGGACCGCATTTTTAGCAATTGGTATTTCTTTAATCATGAACAGAGCAATAGTCTGGGCTATTTTAAATGGAGATAGGAGTAATTGGTATATCTTAGCCATTGTGACCATTTTACTAATAATAGGCGCCGTCTCAGGAGAATATCTTTTTGGCAGGTGGATGAGAGAAAAATTCATAAACATAGTTAATAGATCAATAGCTAAAAATGACAACGCTAACTAAAATTGGATTAGTCTCCTTCAATTTACTCTTTTGGGTAATAGTACTCTTTATTGGGAATAGCTTCGAATGGAATACACCGCCTTTTGATACTAAAGACGGAACCTATTATACTACCATGTTATGGGGGAATTTTTTCAATGGATTGATCCTGTATGTTAATGCGCTTCTGTTATATCCCTATCGGAAGCAAATTAAGTTGTCCTATCCATTAGCCGTTTTTCTCCTAATTCTTATCACATCAATTATAGAAGCATATGTAGATTACTCTCTAGTTTTTCAATTGAATCTTACAGAGAAATTAGATAGGTATATTGAAGACTCAGGTTTAGTAGATTTACCTAGATGGGGCATAACTTTAGATTGGTTTATCCAAAATATTTTAATACATTCTGCATGGTATATCTTATCTTTTGCTTTAGTTTTCTTCCTTGAATCTTATAGAAATCAACAAATCCAACAAACCCTAGAACAAGAAAAACTAAAAGCAGAACTCAAATACCTAAAAGCCCAAATCAATCCGCACTTCTTATTCAATGGCATCAATAGTGTTTTCTTTTTAATAGATGACAAGCCCGATATTGCGAAATCTACTTTATTAAAATTTTCGGATTTATTACGCTACCAATTATATGACTGCCAAGACGATTTCATATCTTTAGAAAAGGAACTCGGTCATATAAAAGCATATGTGGAGATGGAAAAAATACGTAAAGGTGAGGATGCTACTATCCAATTAAGTTTACCAAGTATGATTCGATCAGAAAAGATTTCGCCTTTGCTTTTTACACCTTTTTTGGAAAACGCTTTTAAATATGTGAGCAATGAAGATGAGGGATCAAAAAATCAAATAAGCATTTCGTTTCGACTAAAAGAAGAGCAATTACATTTTGAGGTCGAAAACACCGTAGACGACACTAAACCTATGTCGAAAGGAGGAATAGGGATAACGAATGTCAAAAAACGCCTAGCGCTACTCTACCCTAACAAACATCATTTAGATATTTTTGAAAAAGAAAATCGCTATATCGTAAGACTTAATTTAGATTTAAACGAATGAAAACACTCAATTGCTTAATAATAGATGATGAGCCATTAGCTAGAAAAGGACTCCAAAAATATGCGGAGCAAATAGATTTTCTTGAACTCAAAGGATTGTGTAAGAATGCGATGCAAGCGAATACTATATTAAAAGAACAAGCTATAGACTTACTCTTTTTAGATATAGAAATGCCGATGCTTTCGGGGATTGACTTTTTAAAAAGCAGAATAGATAATCCAGCCGTCATTTTCACCACTGCCTATCCAAAATATGCTTTAGCAGGATACCAATTTGATGTGATTGATTATCTATTGAAACCTATTGCCTTTGATAAATTTCTCCAAGCAGCTAACAAAGCCTTACGCTTATTACCTGATAAAAAGGATGCCGTAGCAGAGCCAAATTATATTTTTGTCAAAACCGATAAGCAATTAGTCAAATTGAATATTGATGATATTCTATATATAGAAGGAATGCAGAATTATGTATTAATCCATACCCTCAACGAAAAGATCATGGCATTAGTCCCCATGAAAAGTGTATTAGAAATGCTCAATAGCATGGATTTTCTGCAAATCCATAAATCTTATATTATTGCAAAAAGTAAGGTGGAAGCAATTGTAGGAAATCAAGTAATCATAAATCAGCAATATTTACCGATTAGTACTCGAATGCGGAAGGAGGTCTTGGCAGCTTTGACTGGGAATCGTTTGCTGAAAAAATGATTTTTAAAATAATTTTAAAAATGATGAATGTGAAATGATGAATGATGAATACACAAGGTTTAGTGATTCATCATTCATCATTCATCATTTATTTAAGCACTTTCTTAACGGCTGCTGCCGCTTCTTTCAAAAGTGTAGCTGACATTACTTCTAAGCCAGACTCATCAATAATCTTCTTAGCGATATCCGCATTTGTTCCTTGTAATCTTACGATGATCGGCACTTTAATATTGCCCATGTTCTTATACGCATCTACAACCCCTTGCGCTACTCTATCACAACGAACAATACCTCCAAAGATATTAATCAAAATTGCCTTTACTTTAGGATCCTTCAAGATGATTCTAAAAGCTTGTTCTACTCTAGCAGCGTCTGCCGTACCCCCTACATCTAGGAAATTAGCAGGTTCTCCACCAGATAACTTAATGATGTCCATGGTAGCCATTGCTAATCCTGCACCATTTACCATACAGCCAACGTTACCATCTAACTGCACATAATTCAAACCAACTGCTTTTGCTTCTACTTCTGTTGGATCTTCTTCGTCCGTATCTCTTAATGCCGCTAAATCCGGGTGACGGAATAAAGCATTTTCATCCAAAGATACTTTACAATCTACTGCTATAATTCGATCATCTCCCGTTTTCAAAGTTGGGTTGATTTCAAATAAAGAAGCATCAGAAGAAACAAAAGCTTTATATAAGTTAGCAATGAACTTCGTCATGTTCTTCATAGCCGTACCACTCAAACCAAGATTAAAAGCAATCTTTCTAGTTTGGAAGCCTTGTAAGCCCAAAGTGGGATCGATATATTCTTTATGCACCAAGTGAGGTGTTACCTCTGCTACATGCTCAATGTCCATCCCACCTTCCGTAGAATAAATGATAACATTTTGCTTACGACCTCTATCCATCAAGATAGACACATAGAATTCCTTACAGGCATCAAAATCTGGTGCGTAGGAATCTTGTGCAATTAAAATTTTTCTAACTAATTTTCCTGCTCCGTCCATTCCTCCTGGCGTCTGAGGCGTCTTTAGCATCATACCTAGAATATCACCAGCATACTGTTTCACCTCCTTCGCACTTTTACCAATTTTCACACCACCACCTTTTCCACGACCACCCGCATGAATTTGTGCTTTTATAACCCCCCATTTTGTACCGGTCTCTTTTTGTAATTGCTTAAATGCTTTTACAGCACCAGAAACAGAGGTTGCCACAATACCTTCTTGAATAGGTACACCAAAACTTTTTAATAATTCTTTTCCTTGATATTCGTGTAAATTCATCTTATTTAATATTTGAAGTTAGTATCTTTTTGAAAAGTCGCAAAGATAAGTTTTTATACGCAGTGCTGCCAAGACTAGTTGGGTTCAATACTACTTAATCATAATTTTTTTTGTAATTTTAAAATAAGAAGTTGTTTAAGAATGTAGTTTAGCAGCGAAACTACATTCTTAAACAACTTCTAAGTAAGGACGGACAGGCTTAGGATAGGTCAAAATAGCAGCCTTGTTCGTTTTGTTATCAAGACTTTTATACCTTTATATAAAACCTTATAGGTTTTAAGAATAGAGAAGCGAGAAGAGAGAGTAGAGACATATTTCGTTTAAAAACAATGAAAATTTTCGACTTTTAAACGAAATAGCTCTCTACGCTTTCTTATCTACTCTCTGTTCTACTTTTTTGTATGGTTTCAAGATAACTTTTAGATAGCTGATTCTCTATTTAAATTATAGAACAAGTTCGCTTATACTTCGTAGCATTTACTACTTCAATTAGTCACTCAATTCTTCAACATTCAATAAAGAATATGAATTCCATTAAATATTTACTAGTTTCTTTAACCCTACTATTAATAGTTGCTTGCGGTAGTGATACGGATACTTCGAGCAGTACCCAAGCAGTAGCACCCCCTGCAGCTAATTCGCCTATTATTCCACCACCAAGTGATGCAAATGCAGCGACTCCACCGCCACCAACGGCAGAGCCGCCGCAAAACGCAGTGGGCGTATGGCATTATACCTGTCCAAATGGACACGAAGGCGGAGCCGGGGAAGGCGTACCTTGTGCAACTTGTGGGACTACTTTAGTTCATAATTCTGTGTATCATGAAACAGGAGACGGAGCGACAGATCCTGCGGCAGCAGCAAGCACTCCAGCAGTTAGTGAAGTAGCTGATCCAGCAGCAACTACGGCAGAACCTCCTCAAAATGCAGCAGGGGTATGGCATTATACCTGTTCCAATGGCTGTGCAGGCGGTGCGGGTAGTGCAACAGCTTGTGCGACGTGTGGAAATACGCTAGCGCATAACCAAGCCTATCATGGAGGCGCAGCAACACCGACTAATCCGGCTATGCCAGGCGCACCTGCTCCAGTAGCTACGACACCAGGTGGCACGCCTATGACGATGTTTGCTGACCCTACCAAACAACCTGTTAATACAACGATGGGTGCAGCCCCTGTTCAACCAGCAGCAGCTCCAGAACCTGCACAAAATGCAGCAGGCGTGTGGCATTATACTTGTTCGAATGGCTGTGCAGGCGGCGGCGGTGGCGCAACGCCTTGTGCTACTTGTGGAACTTTACTGGTACATAATCAGGCATACCATTAGAAAAGAGCAGAGAATAGAGAGCAGAGAACAGAGATATATTTCGTTTAAAAGATGACAAAATTTCGTTGTTTATAACTACTCTTTGCTCTAGGTCTATGTCCAATAGTGCTAGTATATTAGAAGTTAGACTTTTGATATTGACCATTGCACGATATAAACAAATAGAGGGCTTGACGATGATTTCGTCAAGCCCTCTATTTATATTATGCAACATCAAACAAGAAACTCAGTGTCGCTGTGTCTCCGTGTTCTTATACCTCTGTTAACTCCCCTCCTCGATTGCCTTCAACAAATCCTCCAACTGCCAAGCATCTTCAATCCGATGCGTTCCTATCTGTGTGCGTCTTAGGCTAGACAAATAGCCGCCGCTTCCCAGTAATTTACCAAAATCGTATGCCAGTGACCTAATATATGTTCCTTTACTACAAGAGCAAATAAAATCTACTTTTGGCATATCCACATGGACAAGATCAAACGCATAAATACTTACTGGTCTCGGATGAACTTCTACCTCTTCGCCATTTCTAGCTCTTTTGTACAGTCGGACCCCATCTTTCTTAATAGCAGAGTAGATCGGTGGTAATTGTTGAAGATCTCCGATGAATTGCTCTCTTGTTTTATCTAATAATAGTTCATCTATATGGTCGATTGGGTAGGTTTGATCTACTTCCGTTTCCACATCATAGCTAGGCGTAGTTGCCCCAAGCGTAATCGTACCTGTATACTCTTTCCCTAATCCTTGAAATCCTTCTATCGCTTTTCAGTTAACAAGCGATGCTCGATATGCGGACGCCATTTGTCTTTCCACAAGCTACTGGCTGCCTCTGATAAAAACTCACGGCGGGCTGCTGGTGCTTTAGCATCGACATCGAAATGACTGATGATTTTTTCGATAAATGGTGCGTCTTCGCCTTCAATTTTTAGACCCAAGACGTTTTCTTGACGACCGCGTAACATTGCTAATAGGCGATGATTTGGCAATCGAGCAAGGCTTTCGCTATGCTCAAAGTAGTCTTTGAATTT
>CALJIY010000286.1 GCA_937973945.1 uncultured Saprospiraceae bacterium
ATGCTACAAGTAGGAATAACAGGCGGAATAGGAAGCGGAAAAACCACCGTATGCAAGATATTCGAAATATTGAATATCCCGATCTATTATGCAGATGATCGGGCAAAAGCCTTAATGGTCAGCAATGAATTATTAATAGAAGAGATAAAAGAAGCCTTCGGACAAGAAGCCTATACCGAAGAGGGGCAACTGAATCGGCCCTATATTGCCAACATTGTATTTAACAACCAAACCAAGTTGGACCAACTAAATAGCATCGTCCATCCTGCCATGTATAAAGATGGGCAGCGATGGCACAAAAGTCAAAAAGACGTACCCTATACGTTGAAAGAAGCTGCTATATTATTTGAGAGTAAAGGGCATGAACTAATGGACAAAACCATTCTAGTAGTAGCCCCAAAAGAGGTTAGGATCGAGCGGGTGTTGCAACGAGATAAAACTACCAAAGAAGAGATTCAAGCTCGAATGAGCAAACAACTATCCGACCAGGAGAAAATTCCCTTAGCCGACTTTATCATTCTCAATGATGGCAAAGCACCACTTGTTCCACAAATTCTCAAGATTCATGATAAGTTGATCGACATTAATCAAAAAACACTAGGTCTTTAGTAAATAAACCTCGTTTTTCGTCTGTATCAGCTCTTATAGCTGGTTTTTTTCCTAGGTAAGGCAGCTTTTTCCCTAATAAAAAGTTATATTTATGATAAATTAGTTTGTTTTTAGCTAGTTTCTTGTTTCTAAAAATCTGCCTTATGATGAGATGTCGACTCCTAATTAGTTTTCTATTTGTGGCTTTTGCCTTTCAAATAAGTTCTGCTCAGAATTTTTTCAATAAAAATCCTACAAAGTACCACCGCCTTACAAAATCTCAGATTAAAAATTTAAGTACCGTAGAACTATCAAAAGGAACGAAGATTTTCCCAGAATCCTACCTATATGGAATGAAAGGAGATAGCTTGATATTATTGACAGATATTTCTAAGTGGAATGAGAATTCCATATTTGCTAAATCAAATATTTCGGTATCTAATTACGATGAATTAATCCTTACTAGCAAAGCAGAACGTCGACAAAAATCAGCATTATGGGGCGCCATACTAGGAGGCTTATCCTATGCTTTAGTGCAGAAAGCAACCGCCACTAAATCTTATGAGCGAACGATTAGCAAAATCTTAACGGGCCAACAATCGAATAATGGTCAATTGGAAGGAGTTATTGCTGGTGTCACAGGTATGGGGCTAGGTATGATCATTGGTCAAACATTGGCCAAACGAAAATTCAACTTAAAGAAGCAAAAAAAGGCTTCCATGCGAAAAATAAAAGAGTTTACATACAGATAAGGATTAAGAAAATAAATTAAGGAGCTTTTTGCTTACTTGTATGAATTAATGGGGTTGTCAGCATTGCTGACAGCCCTTTTTATTTATTATTTACCTACCTCCTTTCAATTCAATCCATTTTTTTAACAATCCAAGGAAGATTTAAACCATCCTTTCAAAAAAAAAGTTAATTTAGTAACGATAATTAATAGTTCTCTCCCTACCTTCACGGACTAGCAAAACGTAAACAATCAAATTATTTGTACAATGCATATACTCAACAACTACTATTTAAAATTATTAAGCATCACGCTGCTGCTATTCTGTTTTGCTTGCCAGCAAGACGCGGAAAGTCCACAAGCAATAGAAGATTTTGAAACAGAGTTGAGCAACTTTGCTCTTTACGATCAACATGGAGACTTCCATGAACTCTATTACAAATCAGATGCATCAGCCGTAGTGCTTTTTATACATGGTAATGCTTGTCCTATTGTAAGAAATGCCATTCCTGATTTAAAGAAGATCAGAGACAGCTATGCGGGTAAAGGAGTAGAATTTTTGTTATTAAATTCAAATCTTCAAGATGATCGTACCGCCATTGCTAAAGAGGCAGCAGAGTTCGATATGGATTTCCCAATCCTTGTAGATGACGCGCAATTGGTAGCCGAAATGCTACAACTCAAACGAACAGCCGAAGCCATTGTCTTAGATCCTGCGACTTGGGAAATTATATATCGAGGTCCTATTAGTGATAGAATCGGCTATGAGAGTCAAAAGCCAAAAGCGAAACATACTTACCTCATTGATGCATTGGATGCCCAACTAAAAGGTGAAATTCCAGCTATCCAATATCAAAAAGGAAAAGGTTGTCTTATTAAATTAAAACATAAAGATCAAGCAAAATTTGCTAATATTTCTTATGAGCATGATGTTGCCCCTATCCTATTAGAAAAATGTGTGCAGTGTCATGTAGAAGGAGGAATTGCCCCTTGGGCCATGACCGACTATGAGCAAATAAATGGCTGGTCGCATATGATTCGAGAAGTGCTACGCGTCAAAAGAATGCCTCCTTGGCAAGCGGACCCAGAGGTGGGTCACTTTGCTAATGACCTATCCATCACCAATAAAGAGTTACAAACTTTAGTGCACTGGATAGATGCAGGCGCCATAAAAGATTCAGACAATGATCCTTTAAAAGCTTATCAGCCTAAGATAGACGAATGGGCGCTCGGTAAACCAGATTGGGAAATCACGCTTAATAAAGAATCCATCCCTGCTACAGGTATCATTGATTACCGCTACCAAGAATTTGAAGTCGGTTTGGATAAAGATGTTTGGGCAACAGCTATACAAGTAAAACCAGACAACAAAGCCGTCCTACATCATTTATTAGTCAGTGTGATTTATCCAGATGGATTTAAAGAGCCAATTAATAGAAATGTCAGTCCGTGGTTGGATGGGGTATTTGCTTCTTGGGCGCCAGGTGGTTTAGATGTAGAAAAGTTTCCAAAAAATACTGGTCGAGTTTTACCCAAAGGATCAAAATTACATTTCCAATTACACTACACGACGAATGGCAAGGAGGAAGTAGATCAGTCTAAAATTGGTATTTATTACACCGATAAAGAACCTGCAAAAGAATTCTTAATCGCTGGCCCATCTAATTTTGAGATTCTTATCCCACCTAATGAAGATACCTATAGAAATCAAACGACTAAAGTATTCGATCAAGAAATCACCTTATTTGGTCTAGCTCCACACATGCATTTTAGAGGCAAGAGTATGAAATACACGGCGGTCTACCCTAGCGGAGAAAAAGAAGTCTTACTCAATGTACCGAACTATAGTTTCAACTGGCAACGCTATTACAATTTAAAAAGTCCAAAGGTTTTACCTGCAGGTACCAAAATCGTAGTAGACGCCGCCTTCGATAATTCTGACAAAAACAGTTTTAATCCCGATCCAAGCAAAACGGTCCATTGGGGCGATTTCTCTTTTGATGAAATGCTGATTGGGTATATGAGTTTCCAGTATGGGAGACGTGGAGAATTGTCTATGAACGAGGAGTAAGGAGGTAAGGAGTTTTTTTGAACACAGAGGCACGGAGGCACAGAGGTAAATTTATATCTCTGTGCATTCGTGATTATTTCTAATAATTAGTAATAGTCAATTTCACTCTAGATTTTAAAGTCTCCGTGCCCCTGTGCCTCTGTGTTCTAAAAGAAAACTCGGTAAACTCCATACATCTGTGTTCAATTTTAATCATTGGCGACAGCCAATAGCACTCTAAACAATGAGATTCGATAACAAAATAGTCCTAATCACTGGAGGTTCCAGAGGGATAGGCAAAGCTACTGCTATCGCTTTCGCCAGTAAAGGCGCACAAGTCGCCATCAATTATAGATCCAACCAAGCCGCCGCAGAAGAAACGCTAGCTTTATTAGAAGGCAAGAATCATATACTAGTTCCGGCAGATATGGCAGATCCAAACGCTGTAAAAAGTATGGTCGATACTGTAGTAAAGCATTATGGTAGAATTGATATTTTAGTCAACAATGCAGGCGTATTTGAATATCACCCGATCGACGAAGTAGACTACGCCACTTGGCAACAAAATTGGGAACGCACCTTACAAATTAATTTAGTCGGGGTGTCCAATACGATCTACTGCGCTGCCCAATATATGATCCAACAAAATAGCGGAAAAATCATCAACGTCTCGTCAAGAGGGGCCTTTCGTGGCGAACCACAACAACCCGCATATGGCGCCAGCAAGGCAGGCATGAACGCCATGGGCCAATCGCTTGCTCAAGCCCTCGGGAAATATAATATTTCCATTGGAACCGTTGCACCAGGATTTGTGTCAACGGATATGGCAGCAGCCGTATTAGATGGCCCTGATGGAGACGCCGTTCGCAATCAAAGTCCAATGGGCCGAGTGGCGCGACCAGAGGAAGTCGCTAATGGGATCCTTTTCTTTGCCAGTGAAGGCGCTACTTTTATGACAGGGGCCATTTTAGATATAAATGGGGCTTCCTATTTAAGAACTTAAAAAAATCAATCGTTTAAAATTGTATAATTACATCTAGGAACAAGTAACGAGGCGGGAGAGCCCGTCCAAAAACTGTCTGACCATGAGGAAAGTCAATTCCGAACCCGAAAGGATGGGCTTGCCAGTTTTTTTTGGACTAGACTTTTTTGTTTCTTTTTGTGGCAATGACAAAAAGAAAAAGAATAATTAGCCATCTGGTTTGAATATGTAATTGGTTACGATCTAAAAAAGCTCCATGGCAAACAACCCACCCCAACACATCCTCCCCACCATAGTCATTGCCCAATTTTGTTGCACCTCCTTATGGTTTGCAGGTAATGCGGTGATGAATGACTTAGTGCAAGCATTCAACTTACCCAACAGTGCATTAGGCCACCTAACTTCCGTGATTCAGTTGGGATTCATTACAGGTACTTTGGTATTTGCCTTGCTAACGATTGCCGATCGTTTTCCGCCCTCTAAGGTCTTTTTTACCTGTGCTATTTTGGGTAGTATGGCCAACATGGGTATATCATGGGAACAAAATACTTTTGGCACATTACTAGCCTTGCGGTTTATAACAGGCTTCTTTCTAGCAGGGATCTATCCTGTGGGGATGAAAATAGCTGCCGATTATTATCAAGCAGGTTTAGGAAAGTCATTAGGTTGGCTAGTAGGAGCGTTGGTCTTGGGAACTGCCTTCCCTCATTTACTCCAAGTATTTGCGGAAACAATAGACTGGAAGATCGTCATTTTCATTACCTCCATCCTAGCCTTTTTAGGTGGGCTAATGATGTTGTTATTCGTACCATCTGGTCCTTACCGAAAAGCAGGGGCTGCAACTGATTTCACGGCTTGGTTCAAAGTCTTTCAAGATAAGAAATTCCGTACCGCCGCCTTTGGTTATTTTGGCCATATGTGGGAACTATATGCATTTTGGACCTTCGTCCCTTTCCTTCTAACAACCTTTGGAGGAGACAGCCTACATATCCCCTTCTGTGCTTTTCTTATTATCGCCGTGGGTGGGCTCGCTTGTGTGGTAGGCGGGCATCTAGCCGCTAACTATGGCACCAAAAAAATAGCCACATTAGCCCTTGCACTCTCTGGTAGCTGTTGTCTACTTTCCCCTTTAATATTTTTCTTCGCTACGCCAGTTCCACTAGTTCTATTCTTGCTATTCTGGGGAGCAGTGGTCGTAATGGACTCGCCACTATTCTCTACTCTAGTCGCACAAAATGCACCACCCAAAATTAAAGGCACGGCACTCACTATTGTTAATTGTCTAGGCTTTGCTATCACCGTGATAAGCATCCAGTTTTTAACCAATCTGATGAATGTGATTGCTCCTATGTGGCTGTTGGCGATCTTGGCTATTGGGCCTATATTTAGTTTGCCGGGCTTAGTTCGGAGTTTGAAGTAGATGGGAAATTATAGCTGATTATTCAATTATAATTTTGCCTAAATGAAGCTACTAATCCTTTATGGAAATTTAAGATTAATCCCAATTTCTGAACCTTTCTTATCTCGCTCCCCATTAAGACAAGATTATAAAATTCTATTTTTGCAAGCTAAAAAGAGTTGGCGATTTCCCCCGCTGGCGGCAGAGTTGATTGGTTCTAGATTTAAGTTGTTTTATCCCAATATTTGGAATGGTGGCAGAAAATCATACATCATAAATTTTAAATCATACATCATAAATCCATCTAATTTCATATAATAAGCAGATTTATGATGTATGATGTATGAAATCTGATTTATGATTTCCAGAACCAATCACCCCTGCGCTGGCGGGGGTTAGGGGGTGGAATTTCAAAATACAAATCCCTTTACCACCGCTTTTTTGCATAAAATATCATCCCCAATAAATACATAACTAGAACGCATATTTACGGATCAAAAAATAAATGATACAAAAAAATCCCTACCCCCTGCAACCTTTCAAAAACTTCCCTGTCTTTCTAAATAACTAAGGGCAACTCGTCTCTTAAATATTTCAGTCAATAAACCCTATTAAGATATTAATATTATTTTCAGTACAATATCTTTTCTTAAAATTTGGTTTTACAATCAAAGAAAAAAGCTTTCAGGATTTAGTGCTACATCATTCTTTTTTTTGGTTAAACGTTGGTGTCGGAAACTTATACACTATACAACACCATACGCTTAGCGGTAAGTAACCGACACAAGTTAAGTGGAGTGTTCGACACCTTTTCGAAACCAATACCAATAAAGAAGAATATAAAAAAGTAGACGCAAAAGGATTAGTAGAATAAAAAAGCCTAGCCGACGCTAGGCGAAAAAAACTTTAAAATCTATTAATCCATTATGGAGCTTCACCCGCGCCATAACTAAAAGCTCACTTTCATGAAAGCACCTAGAAATCACCGACTGTTATTATTACCTCTAATCCTAGTACTACTTATTCAATTCCCTTCCCTTGCACAAACAGGAGATGCCCTCTTAACCAATAGCAAAACATTTGAAATAGAGGCTTACAAAGACATCAAAGGAAGCCCCTATTATTTTGAAGAATGGCAACTGGGCAAAGTCTATCCAAAAGACCGTAGCGCTGAAGACGAGAAAGTCGAAGAGTACCTCATCAACTACAACGGCTACAGCAAAAGTTTTGAAATCAGAAAAGGCGAACGATTCATCACCTTAGACGAACAATACTATGACAAAATTGAAATCCAACTAATAGAAGGCGATGAGCTAAAAAACCTAGTCTTTAAAACCAAGGCACATCCAACTATCCCCAATCGTTTTATGAGAGTCGTCTTTGAAGGAACGGCCTTTGAAGTCGTACAAGACTACCAAGTCCGCTTATCAGAACGAGAGGTACAGACCTACGCCAAAAAAGAAATCGTCAGTTCCTTTATTAAAAATCCAAGCTACTACCTGATACAAAACAATAAAGTCCAAACGATCAAACTAAAGAAGAAAAGTTTACTAAGCCTCTTCAAAGATCAAGAATCGGCGATCAAGAAGTTCGCTAAGAAAAATGGAATGAAGTTAAATTCTGAAAAAGATCTAATTGACTTGTTAGGCTATTATGAAAGTTTAACGCAACCTAAATCTAGTCTTGCGGCTGGGGAGTAAGACCAATATAATAGATCAATAAGAACATAGAGACACAGCGTTTTATAATATTCTATGTCTTTACGTTTAAAAAACTCGGTATTCTTTAAGACCAAAAAGGTTTGTCTATAGGCGATGTAATTAATAATTACATCGCCTTTTTTGTTGAAAACTATCTACCTTCCTGCATCTTTTCTATATTAGAGGCAAGTATGGTATAAATTAGAGCAGTGAACAAAAACCAATTTCGTTAAAATCAAAATAATCGTTATTTAAAACTAAAAAACGTGAAAGAATACAAAGTCGAAACATTAATCTATTATTCTAAATTAACGCTAGATTCAAAACATATTGCAAAAAAATCTAAAAAAGAGATTCAGACAAAACTAGATGAGTACGTAAAAAAAGGGTATAAACTGGCATCTACTGATGCTACCAGTTTTGGCACAGCAGTATATATTTATCTTTATTTTGAGAAAACATAAAAAACTCAATAAAATGAAAGGAAAAATATTTTTGTTTATCGGAATAATAACCGTAGCAGATATCATTTATAAGTTAGTACGATGTGCATCTTGTCGTTCTGACTACTTAGGATTTGAAATGTCAGGGTATACTTATTTAGGACTACAAACGCTGATCGCATTGATTCTTTTAAATGGTGCATATAGAGAAATGCGCAAAGCTAAAACATAATATGGAACTATCTTTAATTATATACTCTCCCTATTTGTCGTACCTTGTTAACTACTTTCTATATTATCGGCAATCAGAAAAATAATAAATGAACTACCTCAAACCCCTATTACCCTTCCTATTTGGTATCGGCATATTACTATGCACCAACACCCTAGCCCAACTCTCCCTAATCAACGGCATCCTCCAAATCCTACTCTTTGGTGCAGTCGTCCTCTACCCTATTTGGAAGACCAACACCCTATCCTATGTAGATATAGGCTGGCCTTGGGGCTTGGTAGTCATTGGCGTAGTTACCCTATTATTAGGCAAAGGATACCATTGGAGAGTGTGGATCATAAGTGGTTTATATATCTTTATGGGATTGCGAATGGGCATGGGCGCTATACTATTATGGAGCAAAGGAATTCTTCAAAAAGAACTACCTCGGTATCGGTACCAGCGCATTAGATGGGAGCGAAAAGGAAAAACGAATACCCAGTTGGCGATGCAAATAGATGCCTCGGTGCAAGGCTTAGCGAATGCCTCCTATTTATGCTTGCCTGCTTTTATTGTTGGATCGAATTCGAGTCCAGCATTTTCTATTTTGGAAATCATTGGTTTGGGGATATGGTTGGCTTCCTTTATCTTTGAAAGTATTGCAGATCAACAGAAGTTAGGCTTTCTTAAGAAAATGAAAGCGGAGAATCTTCGCAATAAAGTTTGTGAGGTGGGCCTATGGAAATACACCAGACATCCGAATTATTTTGGAGAATGGATGGTGTGGAATGCCTTGATTATTATTGCGATTCCCTCTTGGTTGGCTATGCGATCTTTAGAGCATTTGCTCCTCTGGATTTTATTGGGTATTGGTTTGATATTCGTATCGGTCTTGCTCTATCAAACGTTGGTCTATTTAACGGGCGCCAAACCAGCGGAGTATTTTTCTTTACAAAAGAGACCTGATTATCAATCTTATACGGAGCGCGTGAATATGTTTTTTCCTGGGCTTCCGAAAAGGTAACAGAGGAACAAGCATAAATAACTAAATAGGATTTTATTTAACCAATAGTATGAGCATAACAAACAATATAAAAAAGAGCACTTCAAAATCTTGGGAATTAGATAAAATTCATATTTCTCATAATGTGATCGACTACCACGCTATTGGGAAACAAACATTCAAAAACGATAGTGAATATGTAAGATTACATTTTGGATTGCAAGGAAGTTATGATTTTACATTTTCTCAATTAAGTAGCTCTTTTTCCTTATCAGGGCACCATAATAATATTATGTACTCAGACGGATTGGAAATAGAGGTGGCCAATAATTGTAAACGAATAGAAACATTTGGCATCAATTTTACGACGGATTCTTTTATCGAAATTGGTCAAAATGGAAATGACATTTTAAAAAAGTTTACGGAGAATGTAATCAACAAGAATAACTGCATATTATCATCCAACTGGAAAATAAGTAATTTCAAAATTCAACAAGTAATTACTGATATTATAAATTGTTCCTATAAAGAAGAACTAAGAGACTTATTTCTATTATCTAAAAGTATTGAATTATTGGTTTTACAAGCAGAACTCTACAGCCAAGCGTCAACTAAACCATTCATTAAAACTGAAAAGGATAAAAGACGACTAATAGAAGCAAAAGAATTGCTCTCCTTAAGAATTGATAATCCGCCAACAATTATGGAGTTATCAAAATTAACTGGAATAAACGAATACAAATTAAAAAAAGGTTTTAAGGAATTATTCGGCACCACCGTTTTTGGGTATATCCATAACTGTAGAATGAGTTTAGCCAAACGACTATTATTAGGAACAGATAAATCTGCCAAAGAAATTGCCTATCACACTGGATACAGCTCTCCCCAACATTTCTCCAAGGCATTTAAGAAACAATTTGGCCATACTCCCAATAGTGTTAGAAATACTCCTGATTCGACAATAAAGTAAACTAAGAATAGGTCATATTTGGATTTTTAAATAAAATTCATAAGTATGAGTAAGAAAATGATTGTCGAAGAAGAAGTATTGTTCAAAGCTTCGATCAAGGAAGTTTGGAACTTAATCATCAATCCAGAAATGACTAAGCAGTATATGTTTGGATGTGAAGTATTCTCTGATTGGAAAATTGGTAGTCCTGTCTACTGGAAAGGTCAAACAGAAGACGGTAAAGAAGTTATTTACGTAAAAGGAGAAGTACTGGAATTTCAGGAAGGGATGAAAGTAACGACCACCACTTTCGATCCAAGTTCTGGGATAAAAGATATTCCAGAGAATTATGTAAATTTGACTTACCAATTAAAAGAAGTCGTCGAAGGCACTTTGCTAACTATTATTCAAGGTGATTTTGCAGGAGCGGAAGAAGGGAGAAAAAGATATGAAGAATCTAAGACTGGTTGGAAAGACATCGTGATTCCTATCATGAAAAAATTATTACGGGAATAGGAAGTTATCTTTTTACTATAAATTTCCGAACCAAACTATCGCCATCAGAAATTACCCGTATTAGATATACGCCATTCGATAAAGTGGCAGGAATAGGAAGTGCATAGGAATTATTTCCTGAAGGAATTGTTCCTTGATAAATATAAGACAGAGCCTTACCATTCATATCCAGTAAGGCTATACTAGCCGTCTCTAAATCAGTTCGTGTTGATAACTGAATAACTGCGTCCGCTTCTACTAAAGTAGGATGGACCATTAATTCAGACTTCTCCAAAAACGAGCTATGAAGAGCAGTAGAAACAGAGGTATTTAAACTCGTATTAGCATTCGTCACAAAATATCGATCACCAACTTTTTCCCATATAATAGCTGCCAATTCAATATTATCAATATTCCAAGCAGTATCAATTTCCATACTATAATTTGCGTCGAAGGTATCATCTGTTGATATATCCGTTTCTGAAAGTAGATGACCAAAAGGGCTTTCATTAAAATGTGTTCTCAGCACTTTACTGTGTTTATCCTCTGCACTTCGATTACTTTGGAAAGCGGTCAATCGATTTTCAACAACGTACAATCCTATATAATGTTCTCGGTTAGAATCTTTCAAAAATTTGACAGTACTTGTTGCTTTAATTTGATTATCAACTATTTCATGTGATAAAAAAACATGTGCGACAGGCTCGCTCATTTGCACAAATCCTATATAATCTCGAGTGCCACTTATCCAGTTACCTTCTACGGGGGTCCCATCTAAGAATAATTCTGGTTGTCCTAAACGATCAGGGATATTCTCTGCTATTGCTTTAGCTGTTGGCGAATGTAATTGACTCAATTCACTAGCATGTACCGCTAGTATCACCGCATCTTGTTCAAACGTTTCAGAAATAAATTTAAACTCATCCCACGGAGACAAACCGCATACATTGCACCAAGTAGCAGTTACTTTTATCACAACTGGTTTAGGTGGTGGGATGCGTTGGGCCATCAAAGGAATAGTGCCAATCAACAAAAAGAAGTATAATAATCGATTCATAAAATAAGGATAAACAGTCTGATATTTTATTTGGAAGTTGTTTAAGAATGTAATTTGGAAGCGAAAATAGCTAGTGAAAGGTTCTGAGAATTACTTTTTTAAGCTGCATAGCAGGACTACGGAGCTTAAAAAAGTCTTTTTCAGGTTCTTACAATAGTTATTTGCAGCCCGAAATACATTTTTAAACAACTTCTTGACTAAAATTAGTGATATATTTATCAAAAAACTAACTTACAACTCTCTAAATAAATTGCATTTTATTGACAAGATCTAAAATCATCAAATGAAGTGCCACATAAAAAACTAATCCGTAGCTGGGTTATGCACTGATTTTTTGGAGAAAACTATAAAAATATCTATAATTCATATAAATATTTTTTATTCGTAAACATATCTAATGCAAGCAAGAAAAAAACATCAAAATAGATACATCCTTCCTTAAACAATTAGTACCTTTATCTCATTAAAAATCTGTGTATTAAACATAATTAAACAGCAAATAGAATAATTGAAAGCCAGTACGCTACATATCAACGATGCTAAGCATTTTGTCAATGCCTCTATTGACAATCTAGAGCTGTTTACTGGTTCCTTCACAACCTATAAATTCAAACCCCATTTCCACGAAAGCTATACGGTCATTTTCCTCAATTTAGGGATCGGCGACTATTCCCATGCAGGATCTAGCCAAGTCGTAGAAACAGGGGGCATGCTCGTTTTAAACCCCTATGACGTTCATGCGGGACAATCTGTTAAAAACCATCCTTGGCATTTTAGCAGTATGTACATTTCCCAAAAAATAATGAAGCGGGCCATGGCGAGTATGGGCTATCCGAATCAACTGCCTGTCTTTCAGGCACCTATCATTGAAGACAAGAAAATCTTTCAGAAAGGACATGCAGCATTTCCCAATTTAATTTATGGCAATGACCATATTGCTTCCGAGCATTTATTAATCAAATTCTTGCAAGCACTCATTGAAAAACATGCTTGTCAAAAACCAACGAAATCTAAAGCTGCAAAGGGTTTTGAAGAAGCGCAATTAGTCCGAGAGTACCTTCATTTAAATTATCTAAACGAGGTTTCTATCAAGGAATTGGCGCAAATGACCGGTATGCCCGAATATGGCTTAGTCCGTACCTTCAAAAAGCATTTCCATCTCCCGCCTAGACAATATCTCCTCAACCTCCGGATCGAACAAGCTAAAAAATTATTAGCCCAACGTTATTCTTCTACAGAAGTCGCTTACCGTTCTGGTTTTTTTGACCAAAGTCATTTCATCCGACATTTTAAAAAATTTATTGGAATTACGCCTAAGCAGTTTGCTAGTAAGGTGGGGTGATTCGTTAAGATTTGCCTATGGTTACTGTTAATTAGGTCTTATGGCTAAATACGCATAATTCAACGCGGATTATTCGGATTTTTTAGGTCGCCTGTACTTGAT
>CALJIY010000287.1 GCA_937973945.1 uncultured Saprospiraceae bacterium
GGTTGTATCTCCCTCGTAAATCAATAAATTTGGCGATTGAGGATTAGCAAATCCTTTACTCGTAATCAAAAATAATAAAATTGTGAGCATCCCTTTTATATTCACTTTTGAGGTTTTATTTTTTTCTTCATGACACCCTAACGTCCACGTGCAAACGTAGTAGCTAGCGGCGGGCGGCTTTTGTGTTTAGCTTTCACTGCCAGCTATTGTCGTTTTGCACAATGTTAACGATAGTAATATTTTTTCATTTTTTATTTGTAGTGAAATGTCAAAGAAACAATACTATTAATTACTATTCCTGCACTTTTCGCTGGCAACCACTTTGATTTCTCTATAAAGTTTTTTACTCTTTTATCAAATAGATTTCTATGGATTTCATTTTCGGAATTTTGGAATTCTGTCTCTATTTTAATTATTTGGATTGAGCTATCCTTATTCAAAATAAATTCCGCAGAAGTGTATGAGGAGTATTTTCCTTCGTTAAATTGATATGATGCAGGGTAATCAAAATCCTCGAAAAAGTCGTATTTATACTTGTAGAAGAAGTCTTCGTAAGAGTCTGCTCTCAAATATCGAGACGTTGTATCACATTCTTCAAATAGATAAATTCTTTCTGGGTTATTTTTTACATATTTTACTTCCGCTATATTTCGCAACGAATCAATAAAAAAACTTCCATATTTTTCTGTAATTGATTTATTCATATGGATTTCATAGCAATTACTTTCCCCAGATTCATTAGAATAACTATAGGATTCGAATAATTCAATATTGTAGAACTTTAGGATTATTGCCATTTCTTTATTACTACGATGAAAGTCGAAATGCTGTAAATCAAAATAGTATAGATTTCCGTTTATTAAATCTTTCTCTGCCTGCCCTATCGATTCTTCACATGGATATTCTTTAAATTCTATTTTTTTTCCTTGGTATGAAGTAAGTTCCGATATGTTTTTTATAGTAGATTGTTTAGAAATTGCCTTCTTACTTATTGAATTCGAACATCCTAAGAAAATCATTAGACACAATAAATTAGTTATATACTTATTTGAATTCATTTTTAAAAATTCTTTGAAATCAGAATTAGGTTTTTATTTTTCTTCTTATTATCGCTAACTTGTCTATGTTAACATTTGTGTTAATATACAGCTAATCCAATCTTGTTACATTTATGTATTCATAATGCATATTTCTGTAACAAACAGTTTATTAAATAAAGAAGTGTTGGAATGCCGAGAAGAAGACGGGTGAGTTGTTATATTTATATAGTTGCAAATTGTTTTCATTAGTTCTTTGTGTTTAGATATATAAATGTATCATTATATTTTTACATATTCAAAAAAAAGGGGAGCGATTAGGTAAGGATCTTTAAAAAACCTTATCCAATCGCTCCCCTTTAGAAGACTATTCTATTTTCTAATTAAATATTACTTTACCAAACAGCCTTTCTCTTCTGTACTTATCGCCCTATTATTAATTTTCTTATCCACCACATTTTCATTCAAAAAGTGATTGATCTCCTCCACTTTCAGAGAAGTAACTAATTCGCCAAAGGCATTGAGTTGAATATCGAAAGCAGGTAGCTTTTTTTCCGTTGCTTGTTTTGTAGAATGCTTGAATCCCATTTTTAAAAACGTTTTTATTTACCAATTTCATTAAACGCCTCATAAGCTACTGCTAATCTTCGATCTACTTCTTCCTTACCGAGTAAGGCAATGATTTCGAAAATAGCCGGTCCTTTCATGACGCCACATATAGCAACCCTTAAAATGGGTAAAACGTTCCCGAAACCTAATTCGGTTTCTTCTACAAAGTTTTTGACGGTTGATTCTATAGTCGCCGCATCAAAAGGACGGCAACTATTAATCCGACTTCGCAGGTCTTCAAACTGAGCTAATCGCTCCTTTTTCCATTTCTTGCGAATTGGTTTCTCTTCGTATGCTTTGACTGGTTCAAAGAAGTAATAGCCTTGCTCCCAAAAATCGGTCATCACCACTACGCGCTCTTGCATCAAGCCGACGAAGGTTTTTAGAAAATCCTCGGAAGGCTGATGTCCTTTATCTTCAATAATAGGCCGCACCTCATTCATTAAAAGTGCTGGGTCCATATTCATCAAGTATTGTTGATTGAACCAACGAGCTTTATCATAATCAAAACGAGCGCCTGCCTTCACTACTTTATCTAAAGAAAAATCTTTTACCAGACCCTCCATCGAGTAAATCTCTTGCTCCGTACCTGGATTCCAACCGAGAAAAGCTAAGAAATTGACAACCGCCTTAGGATCAAAACCAAATTCTTTAAAACCCAAAAAGGATTCTTCTGGTGTTGGCCCATTCCAGCCTAATGGAAAAACAGGAATTCCAAACTTAGCTCCATCTCGCTTACTCAACTTTCCTTTCCCTGTTGGTTTTAAAATCAATGGCAAATGCGCAAAGACGGGCATTTCATGATCCCAACCAAAAGCTTTGTATAATAAAATATGGTGTGCAGTACTAGACAACCATTCATCTCCTCTGATCACCAAATTAATTTTCATCAAGCGATCATCCACTACATTCGCCAAGTGATACGTCGGCATCCCATCGCCCTTCAACATGATCTTGTCGTCTAGGTCATTGGTATTAAACTTGACGTCTCCTTTGATCTTATCTTCAAAACGGATGTCCTCATTCTCATTCACTTTTAGGCGAACGGTATAGGGAACATTAGTTTCTAATAATTCTTCTACCTCTGCCTCAGACATCGTCAGACTATTTCTCATCTGTAGTCTGGTCTTTGCATCATATTTGAAGGTATGATTGCCATTTTCCTTTGCTTGCTCTCTTGCCGCCGTCAATTCTTCAGGTGTATCAAAAGCAAAATAAGCATTTCCACTTGCCAATAATTGATTCGCATACTTGGCATAAATTTCTTTACGCTCAGATTGTCTATAGGGACCATATTCCCCTCCGTAGCCTGGACCTTCATCTGGTACAATGCCGACCCATTCTAAGGCTTCTTTAATATAAGCCTCTGCACCAGGCACAAACCTACTCCTATCCGTATCCTCTAATCGTAGTACAAAAGTGCCATTTAGCTTCTTTGCCACTAAATAGTCATACAATGCGGTCCGAATGCCTCCAATATGTAGCACACCTGTCGGACTAGGTGCAAATCTTACTCTTACGTTATCCATTGATTATCAGTCTGTTTCGTATTATTATTTAAATTATTTTTCTTTTTTTTGAAAAAAAATTCTTTTTTTTGAAAAAAAAGCACTAAGCAGGCAGCGAAAAGAACTTTCCAATCGTTTCCTAACAAAGGACAGTTGAGAAACTAATTCGGGCTTTAATTTAAAACAGGACCCTAACATACATGGCTATCATTCCTATAGCTTATTTATGCTTAAGTACTGCTACTATAGCCCCAGTTTGAAGGCACAAAAGTAAACAAAATCCTCCAACCTGAATAAGTTCAAAACATTCCAACTTTACAAGTCATAGCAAACCCCTTTTTAATAGAAAGACATTCTATTATTTGTGCTTCCGCAAACTATAGAATGAACAAATAAAATCCATTTCTCAATAGACTTCTTATCAACTTGAGAAATGGTCATTAAGTTTCTAAACTATCCCCTATAATATAGAATAGTTTCAAAAAGGTCCAGTTAAGCAGATGCAGACACTCTAACACTAACAACACATATTCAAACATTATGTCTATCTATCTTGTAAAAACGCCGAGTATCTTTCAGAACTCCTTTCCCAATTTTACTTGGAGAATTCCCACAAAGGAAAAAGTACTTCATCTGACCTTTGACGATGGCCCGACACCAGAAGTAACGCCGTGGGTTTTGGAACAATTAGCCGCTTATAATGCAAAGGCGACCTTCTTTGCTATTGGGGAAAATATCATACAATATCCGGAGTTGTTTGAAGAAGTAAAGTCCGCAGGGCATGCTGTTGGAAATCATACCCATACGCACTTAAACGGTTGGGCGACAGATAGTATTCCTTATTTTCATAATGTAAGGCATTGTGCTAGATTGGTACAGTCTTCCTTATTCAGACCTCCTTTCGGACGCTTAAAGCCAAAGCAGGCGCAGTTTTTACAAAGGCATTACAGGATTGTGATGTGGGATGTATTGAGTGGAGATTTTGATCCAAATATCTCTAGTGAGAAGTGCCTAAATAACGTGACAAAAAATGCTAAACCTGGATCTATTGTCGTTTTTCACGATAACCAAAAAGCTAAAGATAAATTAATCGATACCTTACCTAGGGTATTAGATCATTTCTCCAAATTAGGCTATCAATTTGAAGCCCTAAATGATCAGGTGTTTAATAATCACTTGCCTCAGAAGAAGACGGCATAGGGAAGAAGTCAGATGTCAGATCGTTCTGCTTAGCTACGCTAAGGGAACTGTCAGATGTCAGACATGTGATGTTGACCTTGCAATTCCTTAATCTATTATTAGAAGGCAGCCGTCAGATCGTTCTTATTAGTAGAACACTCAAATATCAGGGGCTTATGATGTTGGCTATCTAGTTGGGTCAACATCATACGTCTGACATCTGACCTCTGACAGAAAACATAGTTTTCGTTCTGACTTCTTGTAAAAAGAGATAGGATTGCTGATGAGCAATCCTATCATATATAAAGCATTATTAAATTAAAACCTAGTTAGTCTTACACATTATCAGAGCTTGTTGTATCTACTTCAACGTAATGTGTACAAAAAGATTTACGCCTTCTGGCTCTACACCAACGTGCACCTTTTTTATTCTATCTCCACATGCTGCTCTCGCCATATCAATTAAATCTTGCTCTGTTCGATGATAGATATACCAGCCGACAAAAAGTTCCATATATCCTCTAGTTGGATTGTATGGACAAACATTGCCAATAATCATTTCACCACCAGGTTTAAGAAAATGTTGCAATTTAGCAATCATATCCACAAAGGTCTTATCATCAAAATAATCAAATAAACCACCTGACCAAATAAAATCTACTTTCTTATCGGTTGTGAATTTAAATACATTCCTATTGTGAAAAGTAATATTAGGTAGGTATTGATAATTCAATCTGGTAGCATGTAAGATTGCCTTAATGTCTGCATCAACAAATTCAAAATGTAATCGACTGGCATCCTCTTCTTCAAATAATTCGAATACATCTCGACCTGGTCCACAGGCAATATTCATAATATGCAATGGGCCTTTCTTTTTCTTTAATTTTTCTTTTACTTCTCTTTTAAAATACGTTTTGCGATTAAGAATACATTTAGCGGCGGCATGCCAATGGTAGAATCGATCCCATTTTACATATTCTTTTAATTGGCTGTGCTCCAGTAAGTACATTTTATCCATTAATTCGAAGTCACCAGGATATCCATGTGGTTTAACGGTCGCATGTCCAGCAGTGGAATGAACATAAGCGGGTCCAAATATTTTAGACATCCGTTTATGGATTTTCAAGATTTCTTCTTTAGGAAGGTTCGCTATGTAATAATTTAAGACATCATTAATGGCGACATAGTCTCTCGGATTAGGTCCCCCTCTTGCATGAATGGCTTTGATATACTTTACAAAAGCAGGAGCAGATAGTTGTTTGTGTTGATAGTTCGCTAAAAATTTCTTTTCATCAAAGAGGCGCGTTTGAGTTGTGTTCATACATAGTATTTGTTAGTTTAAAAATGTTTGAAAATCGATTCTCTTATTGAAATGTATTTTAAGGATGTTGTTTAATAGAGATAAATATACAGAGATTTCTCTCTTTCAGAAGCTGTCTGAAAAAAGTATAATTTAGTTAGTAAAAGGTTTAGCTTAGGGGTTGGTAAGTAGGTGATAAAACAGGCGTCCATTATGAACGATTGAACAATATAGCAATTTAGTGGAAAAAAGAAACTTTTTAATCCCTTTTTCTAAAAAACAAATAGGAATTACTTCTCTATAGAGATAATCAGAGAATAATTGGCAGGAAATAAAACTAAGAAAAAAGGCAGGATTAAGGGCGCGATTTATTAAACATGCAATCTAAGCATAGGTCTAAACAACTTCTACATCAACTAGCTCTCTTGGGGTATATTTGTTGATCTTCTTTTGGTCTATTTTTTCTTCCACACCTAATTTCTTTAAAACAGAAAATGTAAAGGTAGTTCCCTTTCCTTCCTCAGAAACGATATCAATAGTTCCTTTATGATTATCAACTATTTTCTTACAAATAGCTAATCCGATACCGGTTCCTTGAAATTCATGGCTACTATGCAATCTTCTGAACATCTCAAATACTTGCAATTTATATTTTTCAGGTATGCCAATGCCATTATCTGCTATTTCAAATTTCCAATGATCCGAGGTTTCTTGACAAGTAATGGTAACAAGCTTGTGGACAGATTTATTATATTTGATCGCATTGTCTATTAGATTCTGAAAAAGTTGTTCAATTTGCCTAGAATTGCCTATAAGCTTAGTAGGTACCTCATTTTTAATCTGTACCGTAACATCTGGTCTACTTTTGGTACTTGCAATACTATTAATTACACGAAACAAAGTTTTATTAATATCAATTTCTTTATAAGAAATCGCAGTTTGTCCTATCCGAGAATATTCTAATAAATCTTCTATTATATTGGTCATTCTGTTTATGCCATCATCAATAAATTGGGTACATTCATTGATCGTAGGATCTTCTAGCTGCTTCGTCTTTTTACTCAAGATCTTTGCAAAGGACCCAATATTTCTTAGGGGAGCTTTTAAATCATGAGATGCTATTGAAGCAAATCTTTCTAGTTCTTTATTTTTCTCTTGTAACTTAATAGATTTCTCTTCTGCAATTGCTGTTCGCTCAATCACTTGCTCTTCTAAAGTTTGATTCAAAAGATTAAGATTTTGATTAAGAGATTCCAAGTCTTGTTTGATATAGGATCTCTGATACATGAATATGGAATAAACAATGGCTATGATAATAAGGTCTACAATGATAAATGCCTGACGGATCAACATCTCTGGTTGTAGATATGCTGCAATGACGAAATTCAGAATAGCGAATGTAAAAAAGAAAATGATATCTCTTTGTCTTCTACAAAAAACACCCATCGAACATATCGCTATAAAGACCCCTAAACTATAGTTAAAAGAAAAGGCATTTAAATAAGTAATCCATACAAACCAGCTAGTCATAATGAAATTGCCCAGATAGGCGAAAAACATCAAATGTTGTTTAACGACATTCACTTTGAAAGACATAACTACGGTGCAAATAAAAAATGCACTTATCATAAATCGATGAGATAGGAAATCGACAGCAGTTGGATCGACAAATTGTAGTAGGGCACCAAAGGAAGGAACTAATACGGCTATTGCCACAAACCATAGTCGAAGCATCGTTACTTCATAATGTTTTGTAACAAAATAGGAAAAAAAAGAAGATATTTTATTTCGAAAGAAAGTACTACTAAACATAGTTTTACTAGTTATGTGCTATTTCGCTTTTTTTTTAAGTCGATTGCACTCTACTATGTTCATTGGTTTATAAGTACCTATAAGATATCTAGAAGCTTTATCTTTACTAAAGGATAAAACTATATAAATAGGTACTGATTAGGGTTAATCCTATTATGGACAATAGTTATGCCGTTATTCAAGAAGGTAGCGGTAATACATACCTAATGAATGCATATATTTGTTTAGCATTCATAAAAGACACCTAATTAATAGGTAACAAGATATTAAATTTTATAATTTATTAGCTGTATTTTTAGACAACTTCTAATTCTAAATCCATTAAGTGTTTATGGTAAGGACCTATTTCATTGTATGCTTTTTACTTTGGTCTTATTTTGGGTTTACTCAATTAAATGGCTTTCAAGTAAAAGATGGGAAAATAGAAATCCCTTTCCGTTTCCAAAACAACTTCATTTTGGTAGATGTCTTATTTAATGATACCTATCCACTAACCTTCATTTTTGATACAGGAAGCGAAAACACCATTCTGCTAAAAAAGACGTATGCGGAATTGATGGGCATCAAATATTTACGAGACTACAAAGTATATGGCGCAGATTTACAAAAGGAGTTACTAGTTCATCTTGCGAATGGCGTCGACTTAGATTTATCAAAAATTAGTGCCAATAACTCTCCTATTTTAATACTAGATGAAGATTATTTTCGATTTGAAAAATATACAGGTTTAAAGATACATGGTATTCTTGGGATGGATTTATTTAAACTAACGGTTATTCAAATCAATTATAAGAAACGGAAAATCATCTTGCATGCACCAGAAGATTTTAAAGCACCTTCCAATAAATTTATTTCTTTTCCCGTAGAAATGTTTCACAATAAATATTACCTTTCTACTAAAGGCACCATTCAAAATAATGAACCTGTAGACCTAACCCTTTTGCTAGATACCGGTGCTAATATTTCTTTATTATTACATAATAAATCAGACTCAACAATCAGCCTACCCGCCAAATTAATACCGGGTAAATTAGGGGATGGGCTAGGTGGTTTTATTGAAGGGTACATGGGTAGAACACAATCCTTGTCTATCGGAGATTTTACCTTTAGCAGTATCATCACGAATTTCCAAGAGTTGCCACCTGATTTAAATCCCAACACCATCAACAATCGAAATGGCATTTTAGGAAACGGATTACTGAGTCGTTTTAATATAATTTTTGCTCCTTTCTTCAATACCATTTATTTAAAACCAGAAAAGCATTACAATAGAGGATTTAAATTTGATAGAAGTGGCATTGTGATGGTCGCATCTGGTTTAAACTTAGACCGTTATACGGTATTAGACGTCATTCCCAACTCCCCTGCCGCTAAAGCAGGTGTACAAAAAGGAGATCAGATTATACGCGTTAATGGGCTCAGCACTAAATTTTCAAGTATGGAAGGCATCACTCGTAAATTCCAAAAAAGAGTTGGTAAAAAATTTAAAATAGTCGTCTTGCGCGACGGGCATAAAAAACGATTTAGTTTTAGACTAGAGGAGTTGATATAATTCTTTGATTATTAGTTTTTTAAATCTACCAAATGAATTTGGTGCATACTACTGGACATTTTGAAGAGCAGAGAATAGAGACAGATTTCGTTTAAAAAATGACGAAATTTCATAGTTTTTAAACGAAATCTGTCTCTGCTCTCGCTTCTCTGCTCTTTTACAAACCTAATAACAAAACAGAAAATATTCATGCGATATTCACTAATCATTATTCTAGCTATATGCTTCATTTATCCACAGCTATATTCACAAGAATTAAAAGTACCGACACTCAGTCCAATTTCGACGATTCAGCAAGAAATTGGTTTAACAGAAATAAACCTCTCTTATTCAAGACCAAGCGCAAAAGGAAGAACGGTCTTTGGACAATTAGTCCCTTATGGAGAACTATGGCGAACAGGCGCTAATAAGGCCTCAACGATTACTTTTTCCGAAGCAGTGACCATAGCAGGGAACGAGGTCCCTGCTGGTACTTATGCCATCTATACCATTCCCAATGAAAAAGAGTGGACCATTATTATTCATAAGAAAATAAATTTTAGAAGTATCGCAGGAGGTAAAGTGAAACCGGAAAATGATGCTTGTCGATTTACTGTGAAGCCCATTGAAAATCCAATTAACGTAGAGACCTTTACGATGCAATTCACAGACCTACATACGAAAGGATGTAGTGTGCAATTGGCCTGGGAAAACACCATGGTCTCCTTTCCGATTGCTGTAAATGTAGATGAGAAAATTGCGTCAAAAATGGCGGAATTATTGAAAGCTCCAGCTACGGCCACCCATAGAGATTATTTCCGTGCCGCTGAATATTATTTACATAATAATAAAGACTTGACACAATCCTTAAATTGGATTAACACCGCCTTACTGAAAAGTGAAAATAATTTTAGATATGGTTTATTAAAAGCTAAAATATACGCTGCTCAAGGAAATAAAGATCAAGCGATTCAAACGGCTACACTAGCCAATCAATGGGCGACTACCGCCAAAAGCGATAACTATATAGGACAGACGAGTCTCTACCTAAAAGAAATTAAAACGCCCGAAAAGCCTGCTAAAACTTTAGCTACTATTAAAGGGGCAGATTTACTAAATAAAAGTATCCAATACCACGATCCAAATGGACAATGGCCTCATTTTAAAGCTACCTTATATTTAGAACAAGCGAGCCCTAAAAGTAAAGGGAAGAAAGATACGAGTGAGGTCATTTTAAATTTACCAGATAGCTATTTTAAAGCAACAGATAATCGAAGAGGTAATTCCATTGTTCGAGAGGTTAATGGAACAATCTGTAGTACGCAATTGAATGGTAGTAGTACCTTCTCAGAAGAAGACAAAAAGAAACATCGCCTAACCTGTGAGCGCGCAAAAATGTATCGAGATTATTTTGCCTACCTCTACGGCTTGCCTATGAAATTGAAAGACCAAGGCACGATCATAGATAGCGAAGTATACGCTACAAGTTTCCAAGATCAAGATTGCTTAGCGATGCGTGTCACCTATGAGGAAGCGGTAGGAGAAGATATTTGGTACTTCTATTTTCATCCTTCCTCTTATGCATTAATTGGGTATCGATTTTATCATGAAGAAGAAAAAAATGATGGAGAATATATTACTTTGGAAGGAGAAGAAATGGTGCAAGGAATAAAAATTCCTAAAACTCGGCATTGGTACTATAATAAGGATAACAAATTTTTAGCAACAGATTTATTGCTACGTGGAGTTGCTATAGGAAAGTAAAATATATCCTAATTTTTTAAAATTACTAAACCTTGAAGACACCTTCAAGATTTAGTAAACTTAAAATCAATCTACCGACAACGAACCACATATCCATTAGAAGGATCCACATCTCCTTTCAATACCTGTAAGTATAATTTTTTCAAGTCTTTATAATCCGTAACGGGAACAATTGTTGTCCAACTTTGTGCTTTCTTGATAAACTGAAAAAGGGATTCACCCATCCGTTGATTCATCTTTGCCGCGCCCCATTTTTTAGCTAACACTTGAATGGAGTCTGGTGCAAAAAACATTTTAGCTTTTGGATGCTTAAAAGCCCCTGTAGATTGCCAATCTGTAAACCCAATTAAAGACATAAACTTCAAAGAAGTACTAAGCTGACTAGCCAAATTAGCTAATAAGGCCATATTCCCAGAAAAGTCCACTACAACACTCGTCTGCTTTTTAAGTTGCACCTCATAATCATCATAAGAAATAACGGTATCATATAATCCTGTAGACGTAACAAAATCTACATTCCTCTTAGACGTTAATCCAACAATTTTTAATTTATCTTTTGATTGATTATGCTTCAACATAAAAGCCAATCCCAATGCTGTTTTAGAGGAAGCACTTGTTAAAATAATTCTTTTAGCTTTAAAAAAAGATGC
>CALJIY010000288.1 GCA_937973945.1 uncultured Saprospiraceae bacterium
TTCATTCACTTGAATGTCTTTGGACATTCACCCTACGGGATCGCTCTTTCATCCTTATTTTCCTCTTGAAATCGGTCATAGTATCAACAATACTCCCGCTTTCAAGAGAAAACTAAGAAAAAAATAAGCTACCCAAGAATGCACATTTATTATATCCTCGTTACTAAAAGAATTTAGACATATTATTTTATATAATATTATTGGTATAATATTTGAATTATCTCTAATAAGATCATAGCTACTGCTATGTTTACAATTGGTATTATGAGAAAACTTAGAGCAAACATCCTTGTCCTTTAACTCTTTCCTCTAAGTCATTCAAACAAAATCAGTCTCTACATTTAAATACTAGCAATCATTTGTCGATTGACTAACGAGACAATCTATGTACATTCTTAATATTGACAACAAAATTATACCTCATCCCATATTCAAAAACTAATTCTATGAGAATTTTAAAAACACTAGGTCTACTCTTTGCTGCATTTCTTATGTGCAATACTTCACTTACTGCCTCTGATTATTTTATCCAGAATAATTTAGAGCAAGCTAAACAACAAGCTGCTCAAGAAGGCAAATTAATTTTCGTTGATTTCTGGGCAGAATGGTGCAATCCATGCAAATGGATGGACGAACAGACTTTCTCTAATCCTCAGGTAAAAGATTATTTATCTAAGGAGTATATTTCCGTTAGAGTAGATATAGATAACTTTCAAGGATACAATTTAAAGGAAGAATATAATATTCGCTATTTACCAACCCTTTTAGTATTAAATGAGCAAGGTGAATTAATTAAGAAATATGAAGAATCCTTTGCGCCGTCAAAATTAATTAGTTTACTAAAGGAGCTCAATAAAGGCCGTCAAAACAAACAGCATTATGCTACTAACTATAACGATGGCTATCACGCGATAAATCCTATACAACAACAGCAGCCGTCCACTAAACCGGCGCCAACTTGGGAGCCTGCTTTGAGTAGCGATTATGGTAGTAATACCACTGCCAATAATAATACGTCCTACCCTACCACGCAAAGTGAGCCAGCTTATACCAATCAGGCAGCAGCAACTAGCTACAATGAGCCAACGTCAAACTATAATCAAGCGGCTACTAGCTATAACAAGCCGAGTACTTATCAAGCTCCTGCTGCTTCCACTACTACTTCAACCTATAAGCCTGTTACGCCTGGCAGTTACAATGCACCATCTAGAGCAACACATGCTTCAAGTGCTAGTACTACAACGGGAGGCTATAGCAATGTGGGCTTATATCAATTTAACGTATACCCAGCACCAAATTCCGGATATAGTATTCAGGTAGGTGCATTTTATGAATATGGAAATGTCCTTAGAGAAGTGCAAGTTTTACAAGAAAAATTTCAGGAAGTCATTTACGTTCATATCTCGGAACTGAATGGTATGCCTTGCTATAAAGTGTTATTGGGTCACTATGGTGTTAGACAAAGTGCGGATCAATTTAAAGTGGATCTAAAAAATCAAGGATTGGATTGTTTTATCAAGGATCTAGCTAGTATGGGGCAGACTATGGAGGATAGCTATACGTCTAACTAAGGAGATTTAGAGAGATAATGTAAGAACACTGAGTCACGGAGACACAGAGTTTTATTACACCTATATATTTAGAAGTCAGAGGTCATATGGATGATGACAACTTGATGCATATAAGAATTAAGTTGTTAGCAAATCTGACATTTGACCTCTAAATATCTAGTATTATTATACTCTGTGTCTCCGTGACTCTGTGTTCAAAATTACCTAGTTAAGCTCTCAAACTCCCAACCTATAATTTATTTTGATTCACAATCGCCAATAATTCCTCTCTATAATTTTTGCCAATGGGTAAGTGCTTGGGCTGTCCTTTTTCCATGACTTCTACCATGTTACCAACAACCGCTTGGATCTTTTCAATACCCACAATATAGGAGCGATGTATCCGCTTAAACAATTGTGGAGGCAATTTACTCTCCAAACTTTTCATCGTTTGTAGGGTAACCACTCTAGTATTCTCCATCCGAATAATCACATAATCTTTCAAGCCTTCTATATAAACAATATCATGGTAATTTACCTTGACTAATTTCTTATCCGCCTTCACAAAGAAATAATCGTTCCCATCCACCACAGGCTCTGCCACAGGAGTTAGACTCCCCTTTTTCATTTGAATTTGTTCTGATGCTTTATTAACTGCTTTAATAAAACGATCCAAAGAAATCGGTTTCAACAGATAATCCACTGCATTCAATTCAAAACCTTCTACCGCATAATTCGGATACGCCGTCGTAAATATGACTAAAGGGGGATTGGATAAGGTTCTAAGAAATTCAATTCCTGTCAATTGGGGCATTTGAATATCTAGAAAAATCAAATCAATATCATGCGTTCTTAAGGCATCATTCGCTTCTAAGGCATTACTGCACTTCTGAACTAAATTCAGTTCAGGCAGTTTAGCAACGTGCGTTTCTATTACATCCAATGCTAAAGGCTCGTCATCTACAATTAGTACATTAATCATAAAGTTGTGTTTTGTCGTTAGTTGAAACAGGTTTTCTACTCCACTAATATGCTACTATTTCCCATCAATGTAATTAATTATTAGAAGAATTGGGATGTTAATTAGATAAATTGCTAAAAAGGAGGGAGAAATGAGGTAATTATAATGCCTATAAGAGATTTATATTATTAAATTTTGTAATATGTTTTGTTGCCCAAATTAACATTACATTAAAAAAAATGTAAAAGAATATTAGAAACTCTTTTGCATAATATACGAAATTTATATTATCTTTACTTCCATATTACAGAACCCTTCCATCCATATCCACTTATTATACAACATTTCCCCACATTGACTTAGCTTGTTTTTAAGTCTCACCAGTGAACAACAATAAAATATAGACATTACTATCGGTAACTACACACAAATCTGGCATATTAGGAAGATGTGACTTGAAATCTTTCTGACTGTCTTATTAATTGATTGCTACAAACAAACACAAACCGAAAGTACCATGCAAACTTTTATTGTAAAATTAGGTTGTCTATTTCTTTTTAGTTTTATCTTCTTTTCTGCTTATCAGACAAATATAGAAGCTAATGCTCTGTCTAGTATCGAAAAGTCGCAAAAAGCAACTCCTGTGCTTATCTCTAACACAACAAGTGTTACAGAGACAACATTTACAGAGCAGGTTGTTACGAATCCTTTGACATTTAATTAAGACTGTTGGCATTTAAGCTTATTCGGTCGGTATTACTTTTATTTTTGCTGCAATCCATTCCACACTGTCGAAACAAGTGGATCATATCCAAAAACACCCACTTTTAGTTATATTTATCACTCGCGATTCCGCTTCCAAATCTGTTACATCAATAATAAGCAACTGCAAGGGCTTGTCTACATGACTATTTCCTATTAGCAACAGATGTAGTACAAGGTGTATTTAGCCTATCATATTTTTTAAAAAAGCTTCTCGATAACTACTGCCAATAGGTATTTTCTTTCCGTTTATTTCCACTTCACTTTGGCTGTAAGAACTAATATGTTTCAAGGAAACTGCAAAAGAGCGATGCGTTCTTACAAACTGATTGTCAGGCAATTGTGATAAGATAGTGCCGAGATTACCTTTTACCACTAAGCTATCTTTAATGCTATGGATACGAACATAATCCTTGAGACTCTCCAGATGCAGAATATCCTTTAAAAATAATTTATGGTGGGTGCGGTTAACATTGAAGAAGATGTGTTCTGGCTCTTTATCAATCGTAGCGCTAGGACTATTCTCCGCAGCAATAAGGGTATTTCGTTCTCTATACTTATCCACTGCCTTAAGGAATCTATCAAAAGCGATAGGTTTGAGCAAGTAATCTATGATGTCCAACTCATAGCCATCCAAGGCATATTCTCGATAGGCGGTAGTCAGAATGATCGCAGGTGGATTTTTAAGACTTTTGATAAAATCAATTCCATTTAATACGGGCATCTGAATATCCAAGAACATCAAATCTACAGATGTATCCTTAAGCATATCGAAAGCTTTAATGGCGCTATGGCTAGTTCCCACTACTTCCAATTGCTCAATCATACTGGCATATTTTTCAAGTAATTCTACCGCAGGTGGTTCATCATCAATCAGTAAACATTTAATGCTTTTCATCTTGTTGTATTTTTAGGTTTACGGTAAAAGAGTCCGCTTCATCGACTATGTTCAATTCGTGTTGTTGAGGGTAAACTAAGACCAGTTGTCTTTGGATATTCGATAAACCAAGCCCTTCTTTGTAGGCATCGTTTAATTCGCCGTGATACTTACTTTTTGTATTCCACACCTCGCAATGGATATTCTTATTTTTTTCAAAAATATGTATGCGGATTTTAGCTTGGCCAATATCGCCACTTGCACCATGTTTAAAAGCATTTTCTACCAAAGACAATAAAATTAATGGAGAAATAGGCATGGATAAATCGCCATCAGTTTGAAACTGTACCTCCAATCTTTCTCCATAGCGGATTTTTTCTAAGGCTAAAAAATTTTCAATAGTTTGCACCTCCTCACTCATTAAAACCGTGGCTTGTTGACTCCGATACAAGACATAGTCTAATATACCTGATAACCTCATAATCATATCCGGCGCCTTGGGGGACTCTTGAACTACATAAGAATATAAATTATTTAAGGTATTGAATAGAAAATGAGGATTGATTTGGGCTTTTAAAAATTTTAGCTCGTTGGCTAGTTTTTCTTTTTCTAATCGTTGGATACGAATTTGTTCCTTCTTTCCTTCAAAATAAGATTCCAGTGCAAGCAATGCCATTGCAGGCGTATAAAACCGAATGGCCTTGACTAAATAATCTCCTAATAAGGTATACTGTATCTTACTATTCAAACCTCTCACGCCATCCAAACCGTAAATAAGTCCTAAGCGATAAATCGCATATAATAACACCGAAGAAACTGCCACACTAGCAACAAAAAGACCTATTTTATTTTTATCGTAGAGGTAAGGTATTTGTATATTCCTCAACAGATAATACGCCATCATATACAATCCAACCGTCAACAAATTGAGTAATAGGACCGCAATAGGATCGGCATTGATAGAGAGCATGATGGTATACACCACATAAATACCCAACCAAACAAGAACATGTTGAAGCAACTTGTTCATGCAAATGTGGGTTTAATAGTCAACTTTACGCAATAAGAATTCTTGCCGTCTTCAATGAGTAAATTATGGTTGTTGGGATAAATCAAATCCAACTGTCGTCGAATATTCTTCATGCCGATTCCTTTTTTATAAGCGTCATTGAGTTCGCCATTGTATTTACTTTTTGTATTCCATACTTCACAATGGATCTCCTCTTGCTTCTCCTTTATATCTATGGTAATCTTTGGATGATCAATATCACCACTAGCTCCATGTTTAAAGGCATTTTCTATTAGTGATAAAAGAATGAGTGGCGAAACAGGTAATTTTAAATTTTGTCCTACCTGATATTGTACTTCCAATCGTTGACCATACCGTATCTTTTCCAATCCTAAAAAATGCTCTATTGTTTTGACCTCTTCACTTAAGGGCACGGTCTTGCTCTGGCTTTTATACAAGACATAATCTAAAATACCTGATAATTGCATGACCATGTCAGGTGCTTTTGGTGACTTGGTGATAACATTAGAATACAGATTATTTAAGGTATTGAATAAAAAATGTGGATTGATTTGGGCTTTGAGAAACTTAAGCTCGTTGGCTAGTTTTTCTTTTTCCAAGCGCTCCATTCGTTCTAATTCCTTTAATCGGTCATTATACGTTTCCCATGCTAGCAAGATCATTGCAGGAGAATACATCTGCACGGACTGATGGAGGTAATCGCCTACCGACCAAAGTAATCTATTTGGATAACCAACCAAATCATCTATCCATAGTACCCCCATCCATCGCCAATAGATATAAAGGAGCACAGAAAGTAAGAAGATACTAGCTGCAAATAATAGTCGCTTCCCTTGATCGAAGAGTCTAGGGATTTGTACCCTTTTAAGGACATAATAAGCAGTCATATACATGGACAATTGGACCAAATTGACCCGAAGGAAAATATCATAACAATTTCCCCCTGCTCGGATGTAAGTCCATACCAAGTAAATAGTCAACCAGAAGAGTGTATGTGGTAAATATTTTCGCATAAGCAACAAGATACCCTCAATTTAATCATTTTTTGTAATAAATCTACGAATGTCCTGTAAGTGTATAAGTAGGAAGAAAAGCGATCTATTTCGCTCTTCATATACAGCAAAGGGGCATTCTTATATTATTTAAAAAACAAATAACTCCTTCTTTTAACTTGCAGACATATTCGGGTAGGTACTTTTCCTACTCCCATAAATTAATAGAAAAATGAAAAATCTAATACTAGTTCTCCTACTAGCATTTGGGACTACATCCCTGCATGCTCAATCAGACTTCCAACTTATTGAGAAGACATTGGTGGATTATATTGAAGGTTCAACTGGTGGACAGCCAGAAAGATTAAAGACCGCCTTTCATTCAGATCTAAATTTATATTCCATTAAGAAAGATGGAACATTAAATATCAGGTCAGGATCGGCTTATCTCGCTATTAAGAAAGAAGGACAATCTACTGGCGAAGAGGGGAAAATCATTTCGATCGATTATGAAAATGATATCGCCGTAGCTAAGGTAGAAATTTCCCACCCAAAAAGTAAGAGCACCTACGTTGATTATTTTATGTTATTGAAAATAGAAGACAAATGGACGATTGTTCATAAAATGTACACAAAGCGAACATCGAATAAAATTTATGCAAAAGAGTAATGATTACGCCGCACTTGTAAGAAATCACCCAATTATTGAAAAACATTTTTAAACAACTTCATTATCTCTATTAAATAAATAACCAATGATAAAGAAACTAGTATTCTTCCTTGCAATCGCTTTTACAGCCTGCCAGTCCACACCTACCACTCAAAATATTGTAACAGAAGAACAAGTGGAAAACAGTAAAGGCAAGATCCTATTCATTCTGTCCAATGCCCATTATTATGGCGCCTCAGACATCAATACGGCCAATCATTTTTCGGAAATTGTTCTTCCATATGATGTCTTGGTGAAAGCAGGTTATACAGTTGACTTTGTTAGTCCTGAAGGCGGTGCAGTGCCATTGGGGTATTTGACTACTTCAAACGATGTGGTAAAACAATACATTTACGATGGGGAATTTATGGACTTATTGGAACACACCCAAAAGCCCTCTGAAGTGAACGCCTCTGATTACCAAGCTGTCTTTTATGGCGGTGGTGGAAGCGCCATGTTCGGCGTACCTGAAAATGAAGCGATTCAAAAGATTGCAATGGCCGTTTACGAGCAGCCACAGGGTATTGTATCTGCCGTATGTCATGGAACAGCAGGCATCGTTCATTTGAAAACACCAGATGGAAAATACCTGGTGGAAGGAAAAAAAGTAAATGGTTTTCCAGATAAATTTGAAAATATGAAAGGTCGATACTATCAAGAATTTCCATTTTCTATTGAGCAAATCATCCAAGAAAGAGGTGGAGATTTTACATTTTCCGAAGAAGGATGGGATGGCTTTTTTGTAGTAGATGGTAAACTAATTACTGGACAAGATCCGACTGGTGCCGCTATGGTCGCTACCAAAGTAGTGGAAGCATTGGCAGCAAGTAAATTGAAGTCATAAATATTTTGCAAAACCATTTTAAAAATAATATCATGAAAAATTTAATCGTCAAATTCCTATTCTTTTTTACTATACCGCTTCTATTTTTACCAAATTTTGTAAAAGCACAAAAAGATTTAAAACCTATTGTTCCCATTGAAAAAGTCGATGAATTATTTAAAGACTGGGATAATCTTGAAAAACCAGGTATAGCTGTTGGTATCGTCAGCAATGGAGAGATCGTGCATACTACAGGATATGGTCTGGCTAATTTAGAGTTTGACATTCCGATTACGGCATACACAAAATTCTATATTGGAGAATTATCCAATCAGTTTACGGCTTTGGCTATTTTATTATTAGAGTCAGAAGGGAAACTTTCTTTGCAAGATGATATTCGAAAATACTTGCCAGACTTTCCCGATTTAGGACAAGTTACTATTGAAGATTTAATCAATCATGCTAGTGGTATCCGCGATATAAACGTGACCAAAGTATTGTCAGGTTGGCAAGGCAGTGATGCTGTTTCAGATATTCAACTGACTCAGCTTTTTGCTAAGCAACAACAATTAAATTCAGCACCAGGCAAAAAACATCAAAAGAATATTTCTACCTTCTTGTTGTTGGAAAAAATAATAGCTAAAGCTTCCGGTGTTTCTTATACCAATTTTATTCAAAAAAACATTTTCGATCCTCTGCAAATGAAAAACACTTTCTTTGATACTGGATTAGGAACAGTTATTAAGAATAAAGCAACAGGCTATATTCCTGAAGGAGAAGGATTTACAGTAGGCGTCGTAAATCAAATGGAAGGGAACAATACCAATGTCTATTCTACAGTAGGAGATATATGTCTGTGGTTACAGAATTATTACCAGCCAAAAGTGGGCAATACAGCTTTAATAAAAAGATTCACAGCAGCAGCTACTGTAAATGGTCAAACAGTAGAAGAAAAAAATAATAGTTTTTATTTTAACCAATTTCAATTTTGGGATTATAATGGCACAAAGAAATTGTATCATATTAGTGTGGATGGTGGATATGCTTGCAAGATTGTTCATTTTCCTGACCAGAATATGTCTGCGGTAGTCTTAGGGAATGGAGGGGTATATAATGGAGGAATGGCCACAGCAACAGGAGAATTGTATGTAGCAAATTACTTTACCAAATCTTCTGAATTAGCAAAAGTGAAAGGAATAAAAATGGACACAAAAACCTTAGAAACTTTTACAGGAGATTATTGGGAACCTTCTCAATTATATAGTAGAACAATTTTTCTGAAGAATGATACGCTTATTTATTCTAGAGGCAATGGATATGATAGTCCAATTATACCCATTGGAGATAAGAAATTTCAAATGATCACCTATGGCGAAGTGTATATAACATTTGACAGTAACAATGGCAGAAAGATCATGTCAGTAGAAGCTGGTGGAGAAACATTCAAACATGTGGCTTATCAAAGAGATGCAACGTGGTCCAAGAATCTAGAAGCATATACAGGTGCTTACTTTTGTCAAGAATTAAAAACCATTTACCAGCTTTCCATCAAAGATAAAAAGCTTATTATCAATAATCTCCGTACAGGACAGGTTGAATTCTCCCCTCTCTTAAAAGATACCTTTACTGGAAATCGTCGTTATTTCAATGAATTGAAATTTAATAGAAATAATAAAGGAATTAGTGGATTTCACTTATCTACTTATACTGGAGATAAACTTTGGTTTGAGAAAAGGTCTACAGCTATTGCAAAGCAGACAAAATTGAATTAAGAATTCAACTCCTTCCATGGACGATGCTAGTATGTCGGGGCACTTCAAAGTGTGTCCCGATATTATCACTTTACAAAAACATCATGAAAAACATAAATTCATTATTTATCATTATCGCCTTATTTATAGTGCTTCCTAAAATGGGAAAGGCTCAGAAAGAATTAAAGCCCATTGTCCCTATCGAAAAAATAGATAAATTATTCAAAAACTGGGATAATCTTGAAAGACCTGGTATCGCCGTTGGTATTGTAAGCAATGGAGAAATAGTCCATACCAAAGGATATGGGCTTGCTAATTTAGAATTCGACATTCCCAATACAGCAGAAACAAGGTTCTATATCGGTGAATTATCCAATCAATTTACGGCTTTTGCAATTTTATTATTAGAGTCCCAAAACAAATTGTCTTTACAAGAGGATATTCGAAAATACTTACCTACACTTCCAGATTTAGGTAAACGAATCGCCATCGAAGACCTAATTCATCATACGAGTGGAATTAGAGATATAGCCATAGCTAAAGCATTATCAGGTTGGAAAAATAGCGATGCAATTTCTAAAGAACACACTATTCAGTTATTCGTCAATCAACAAAAATTGAATTACGAGCCTGGTGAAAAGCAACAGAAAAATATTTCTACTTTTTTTTTATTAGAAAAAATAATAGCCGAGGCATCAGGTACATCTTATACCGAATATATTCAAAAAAACATCTTCGATCCCTTAAAAATGACAAACACTTTTTTTGATACTGCATCAGGAGCAATTATCAAAAATAAAGCAACTGGTTATAATTCAAAGGGAGATGGATTTATTGCAGGCACATTAAATCAATTGGAATTGAACAATACCAATGTCTATTCTACAGTAGGAGATATGTGCCGTTGGTTACAGAACTCCTACCACCCAAAAGTAGGTAATACTTCTTTGATAAAAAGATTTTCAGCATTAGCTACTCTGAATGGACAACCAATAGAAGAAAAGAACTTTAGCTTCTATGTTAATCAATTCTACCATTGGAATTATTATGGCACTAAAAAATTATCTCATACTAGCATAGAAGGCGGTTATGCTAGTAAGATTATTCATTTCCCAGATCAAAATATGGCTGCCGTAGTTTTAGGAAATGGAGGAACGTATGATGATGAAATAGCTAATGATGATATGGCCACTATGACAGCCGAATTATATGTAGAGAAGTATTTCAATAAATCTACCTCTTTTGGACTTGTAAAAGTGGCAGGTATCAATATGGATACTAAAACTTTGGCAAGCTTTACGGGAGATTATTGGGATCCTGCCGGATTCAATAGTAGGACCATTTACTTAAAACATGATACCCTAATGTATTCTAGAGGGTATAATGAAAGTCCAATTATTCCAATCGGTAAAAACAAATTTCAGATGGTTACCTATAGCAATGTTTATGTTACATTTGAAAACAGGAACAATAAGAAGAGTATGCTAGTAGAAGTGGAAGGAGTTGGAGAATTCGAACACATTGCATATCAAAAAGATGCTCCGTGGACAAAAAAATTAGAAGAATATGCTGGAGAATATTTTTGTCAAGAATTACAAACCACCTACTATTTCTCTGTAAAAAACAATAAGTTGATTGTAAATAATCTTCGAATAGAAGATATTGAATTCTCTCCGATCCTAAAGGATACCTTTACTGGAAATCGTCGTTATTTTAATGAGTTGAAATTTAATAGAAATAATAATGGAATTAATGGCTTTCAATTAGCTACCTCTAGTGGAGATAAACTTTGGTTTGAGAAAAGATCAGTGGCTATTGCAAAGCAGACTAAATTGAATTAAGAACTCAATTCCAAGCGGATAACGCTAGCATGTCGGGGGCACTTCAAGGTGTACCTCGACATTTTAATACCTAATTAATTAAAACACACTTAAGCAATGAAAGTAACATCTAATTTATTCTTTCCTTTACTTATTCTTATCCTGTTCACCTCTTCTTTATACGCACAAGAAGCAGAGAAAAATTTTGAAAAACCTACTTTAGAAACAGATTTTTCCGACCGTCAAGCTATTATTAAGGCAACTGATTCCTTTTTTATCGGTGATCATACAGGAAGCATCAAACATAAAAAGATATCGATGCACGAAAAGGGAGCTTATAGATATGTCGACAGAAATGGGGAATATTCAGAATTTAAATTTGACTTGGATTCAGATGATGCTGATACAAGTTATAAAGAGGAATTATTGAGTGTTGAAATATATGGTAAACTTGCTTTGGTTCGACTTCGATTAGCGGAACTTACTGGGGGAGTTCATTATAAATTGCTGACATTACATAAAGCTGGTGGAGAATGGAAAATTACTACTATTACTTGGGGATCAGGAATTACACAGTAAGGTGCTTTTAGTATTATTGAAGAAATAAAACACGTTGAAGATCAACGTGTTTTATTTCTTATCCCACCTTTCATATATAGCCAATATCAGTCATAAGATCATTCTATCCGTACTCCCTCCAGATTAGCCAGTTTTGCCTTTAATCCCCAACCGCCAAAATTTTCTGATACAGCAAATACTAACTCATTGTCCCCTTTCTGAAGTGGCAGAAATACCGAATCGAAATAACCAATAGTGCCTAAATAACGATAATCTCTAGATCGGAAATTATTCTGTCCTTTATAAATTGCTTCTTCGTTGACATAAACAATTGCACCGTCACTATAGCCAAAGTCCAATCGTTTTAATTGTTTTTTATCGGAATGAATAATAGCTTTAACTAGGACCATATTGCTTGCTTTAGAAACAGCCGAAATCCTAGCTAAATTAATCGTTCCTGTATATTCAACAGGTAAGGTTTGCCAGCTTACCTTTTTCTTTAAAGAGAAATCAGAAAGGTCATCTATTTCATTTAATAAAGTATCTGCAAAAGCGGTAGAAACTTGCCATTTATTGATTACCTCTTTAGCAAGACTTGGAAGCGTTGTCCCTTTACTTACTAGTGGTGGATTATCCATTTCTTGATAGGTCAAATTAGCATAATAGACCGACCCAAACCCGCTGCTAAATCCAATTTGACCTGCACTAGGAGACAATTTTAAATCTGGTATATGCAAAAAAGCTTGAGACATATCATTGATAAAAACATCTGCTTGGCCTTCATTAATAATCAATCGAATGTGCATCCATTCCTTAAAATTAAAATTGTAAGCGGCTGAATGTCCTTTTCCATGATACAATTGCCATCCTGACGCCCCATGGATTACAGGAGTATATTGGGTAGCATCAGGATTTCCAGATTGATGGGAACGAAGATAAAAATCCTCATAATTATTACCATTAATTCTAAAATGTATACCTGCAAAGTTTCTTCCTTCCTCTATCGCAACATGATAATCAATAATACCATTTTTAAAAGTACTATTTTTCAGTCGAGCTTTTCCAGCAGTTAAACGGAGACTTTGTTTGCCTTTATAAGTTACAAATTCATACTCTTTAGCAGTTACCTCCCATTCTTCTGGTGTAAAGGCAATCTTTTTAAGGACTTGTGCATTACAGTTAAAGGAGATTAATAGACAAATAAAGCACAAGGGTAAAATAAGTTTGAAATGATTCATTATTATTATTTTAGCAGTGGTTTATGAAATATAGGTTGATTTCCACGCAGTGTGAAATATACTAAATCAAGTTTATTACCCCACCATTTTATGATTACTTAAATTAGTGAATTAGCTGTAAAGGTGATTAATAGTGAATTCCTTTGCTGTCCATTAGCATTTCAAGCTTGTACAAGTTTGTTCAAACTTATAAATTACTGACTATGAGCGAAATAGAAATTAGTGCTTTTGAAAATAAATTAGCTACCTGTTTGGACTTAATCGAACAAAAATTAGATTGGGGACCTAGTCATGACTGGAAAACACAAGATTTTGAACGCTTAAGTCAATTGATCCATCAAGAAACTGGGATCGTTTTAAGTGTGACTACTTTAAAACGTTTGTGGGGAAAAATAAAATATGAATCCAAACCCAATAGTAGCACCCTAGATGCCTTAGCAAAATTCGTTGGCGCCAAAAACTGGAGGAATTTCAAACAAGCATCAAAGGAAATATCTACTTCGAAGCCCAGTAATTTATCTCAAAGCAAGCGTTTTAATTTTTCTTGGATTTGGAGCTTTTTCCTATTGTTTTGTTTACTAGGAATTGGGATATATGCCTTTACAGCCCTACCAAGCCGTACTATTGATTCTTCTAAATTTCACTTCAAAAGTCGAAAAATTGCGGATGGATTACCAAATGCCGTTGTCTTTGAATACGATGCCACCCACGCAAAAGCGAGCGATAAAATTGAAATTCAACAAAATTGGGATGAACGTCGAAGGGCAACAGTGGATAAAAATAAAAAAGTACTAACCAGTACCTATTATACCCCTGGTTTTTTTAAAGCTAAATTGGTCGTCAATAATCAAATTGTGAAAGAAGAAGATGTATTTATTACTTCGCAAGGTTGGTTGGGTTTAGTGGAGCAGAGTCCAGTGCCGCTCTATTTTAAAAAAGAAGAAATTGAATTCCCAGATAAAATCACTATTCCGATTGATTTACTAACAGCGAATAAGGTGAATCCTAAATTGAATAATACCTGGGTAAATTTCTACAACGTAGGTAGTTTTGATGATTTATCTGTAACTGATTTCACACTAGAAACCCAGATTAAAAGTGAGTTTAAGGAAGGCGCAAGTGCTTGTCAAAAAGTAGAAATTATTTTGTTATGTGAAGGAGAAGCTATTATTTCCACCCTTTCTATTCCCGGTTGTATTTCCGAAAATGGCATTTGGGTGATGGGACAAGAAGTGAATGGCAAGACCACTGATTTATCCGCTTTTGGTTGTGATTTTTC
>CALJIY010000289.1 GCA_937973945.1 uncultured Saprospiraceae bacterium
GCATTTTTCATAGCCTCCTCAATCAATCTTTTCACCTCTTCTAATTCAGGACGATACACATCAAATACCAATTCATCATGCACCTGCAAAATCATTTTGGTTTTGAAATTACCTTCTTTCAATGCCTTTGACACATTGATCATCGCAATTTTAATCATATCGGCTGCCGTCCCTTGAATAGGGGTATTCACCGCATTCCGTTCTGCATGACTTCGAATCATTCCGTTTCTAGAATCAATATCTCGGAGATGTCTTTTTCGACCCATTAAAGTGGTCACATATCCTTTCTCTCTTGCCGATTCTACCGTTTTATCCATATACTCTTTTAAGCCACTATACTGTTTAAAGTATTCTGCGATTAAGGCACTCGCCTCCTTTCTTGGAATATCTAATTGTTGAGATAAATTTGTTGCTCCTGCTCCGTAGATAATACTAAAGTTGACGGTTTTGGCATTTCGTCTTTCATCTTTGGTTACTTCTTCTAAAGTTTTTCCATAGACTTTAGCGGCAGTCGCTTGATGGATATCGTGGCCTGCTAAGAAGGCCCCTAGCATCGCTTCATCACCGCTTAATTCTGCAATCAATCGCAATTCTATTTGCGAATAATCGGCAGCTAATAAAATGTATTCATCACTCCTTGGTATAAATGCCTCTCTGACTTTTCGACCTTCTTCTGTTCGGATTGGAATGTTTTGGAGATTCGGATTATTAGAACTTAATCTACCTGTAGCAGTGAGGGCTTGATTGAAAGAACTGTGGAGTCGACCAGTCTTTTTATTGACCATTTTAGGTAAGGCATCCACATAGGTAGACTTTAATTTTGCTAAACTTCTAAATCGTAAAATTTGATTTACAAAATCATGATCCTTTGCTAACTCTGTTAGTTTTGTCTCATCTGTAGAATAATGTCCAGTCTTTGTTTTTTTCCAACGGTAAGGAATTTCCATTTTGTCAAATAGAACCTCTCCTACTTGTTTAGGGGACGAAATATTAAAACGCATTCCTGCTTTTTCATAAATATTTTCCTCTAATGTTCGCAGCTTTACTTCTAGCTCTTTCGAATATTCTTCTAAATACGCCTCATCTAAATTAATACCATTGTATTCAATATTTACTAATGATTTCATCAATGGTTCTTCTATGTCGCTATAGAGTTTTTCTAAGCCTTCTTCTTTTAATTTGGGGCGTAAAAAGTCAGCTAATTGCAACGTAATATCTGCATCTTCACAAGCATAGGGAACGACCTTTTCGATAGGTACATCCCTCATCGTCAATTGATTCTTCCCTTTTTTACCAATCAAAGAAGTAATAGAAATAGGCTGATATTTTAAATAAGTTTCTGACAAATAATCCATGTTATGCCGCAAGCCTGGCTCTAGTAAATAGTGCGCTAGCATCGTGTCAAACCAAGTACCTTTTACCTCCGTTCCATAGTGGCGTAAGATGATGGCATCGTATTTTATATTCTGCCCGATTTTTACATATTTATCACTTTCCAATACCTCTTTGAATTCATGGACAATAGCCTTTGTTTCTTCTTGATCGGCAGGGGTGGGAATATAATAGGCTTCATGAGGGGTCACAGAAAAAGATAAACCTACTAGCTCAGCCTTAGTAGGTTCGATGCTAGTCGTTTCCGTATCAAAAGAAAAAGCTTTTTGTTTTTTTAATAATTTAATTAAAGCTTTTCGTTTTTCAGGAGTATCTACCAATTCATATTTATGTTCGGTATTATTGATGTTTTTATCAGCTACAGAATGGGCAGGTGGGGCAAATTTTCTAGGCGCAGGTGCTGCACTTGTTCCAGCGGAAGTTGGAAATAAACTACCCTGCTGTCCTGCATGTACTGGCACTTCATCCGCTATACCTAAAATAGATTTAGCCAATGATCTGAATTCCAATTCTTTAAAGACCTTCGCAAGTCGGTCTTTGTCCATCGGTTCAATAATATATCGTTCTGCGTCGAATTGGACAGGAACATTAATGTCTATAGTAGCTAATACTTTTGATAAGCGTCCTTGATCAGCGAATTCTATTACTTTTTCTTTTTGCTTACCTTTCAATTTATCCGTGTTTTCCAGTAAGCCTTCCATGCTACCAAACTGCTTGAGTAACTTCACCGCAGTCTTTGCACCAATACCCGGAATCCCAGGAATATTATCTACGCTATCTCCCTGTAATCCTAGTATGTCAATGACTTGCTCTACCCGCTCAATATCCCACTTTTCCAAGACCTCTTTTTCTCCTAATATTTCTATACCATTGCCACTTCTGGCGGGCTTGTACATAAATACTTTATCGGAGACTAACTGTGCATAATCTTTATCGGGGGTCACCATGTATACACTGAAACCTTCCTTTTCTGCCTGCTTTGCTAGGGTGCCAATCACATCATCAGCTTCAAAACCTTCTTTTGTTACAACAGGTATATTAAAGCCTTCGATGATCTCTCGGATATAAGGCAAGGCGATCGTAATATCTTCTGGTTGGGACTCTCGATTCGCTTTATATTCTACAAACATTTCATGTCGAAAAGTAGGACCTGGCAAATCAAAAGATACCGCAATATGGGTAGGCTTTTGATTGCGAATAACATCCCATATAAATCGAGTCATCCCCATTACCGCAGAGGTGTTAATTCCTTTGGAATTAATCATTGGGCGCGAAATGAAAGCATAATGCGCTCTATAGACTAGGGCATGACCATCGAGTAAGAATAGTTTTTTTTCGGACATCTGTTGAAATGAGAAATGATGAATGAGAAATGATGAATGCAAGGCATAGACGGAATCGTCAGGTGCAGGGCGTAGTGTGTATCTTTTCTCTTAAAATTGTTTGTTTAGGGAGTAGGCAATAAATAAAGTGCCTAGTATGGCGTAGTTATTTTTTGTCTAAGGAATTCAAAAAATAGAAGCATAGCTGGGCTACGGTTCTATTTTTTAGGTTTCTTAGACAGAAAAAAAACAAGTCAGAATGGGTAGGTTATTTTTTTCCTAGTCCCTTAACTAGGTATCAAAGATAGGGAATTCTTGGCTTATTTTAGGATAGATTTATTAGTAGTTGCCAGTTGTCAATTGATGAATCTAAAAAAATATATTAAAAAGAATAAAAATTGAGTACAAAGTAAAAAGAGGAACCTTAAGGTAATAACAATTACATCAAAAATCGTTTTATGAAAATTATAATCGCTACATTATTCGCCATTACTGGCTTATTTTTCCTCGTTGGGAGTATTGACTTAGATAACCTACCCAATTATGCCAACCAATCAGTACCCAACTATATCAATGATGACAATACGCCTAGAAACAACGCTATTACTGACCAAGGTGCTACCTTAGGACGAGTCTTATTTTATGATAAGAATCTTTCTGCTAACAACACCATTGCCTGTGCCGATTGCCACCAACAAGCATTCGCTTTTGGCGATCCTGCTACCGTGAGCACTGGTTTAAATGGTGAGGCGACAGCCAGACACTCCATGCGACTCGTGAATGCTAGATTCGCAGATGAGGTGCGTTTCTTTTGGGATGAGCGGGTAGCTTCTTTAGAAGACCAAACGACCCAACCAATCCGAGATCATATTGAGATGGGCTTTAGTGGTGCAGAGGGTGATCCCAATTTTGCAGATTTGATAGAAAAATTAGAAGACATTGAATATTATCAACAATTATTTACAGCGGTTTACGGGGATGCAACAATTACAGAAAATCGAATGCAATTGGCACTAGCTCAATTTATAAGAAGTATTCAATCTTTTGATTCAAAATATGACGAGGGGCGTGCGCAAGTGAATAACAATAATGCAGATTTTCCGAATTTTACAGCCCAAGAAAATTTAGGTAAAAGGTTATTTACTTTGGATACGAATCAAGGCGGAGCAAACTGTCAGGATTGTCATAGAGCTCCTACTTTTGATATCGCTCCTAATAGAAGAAATAATGGGGTGATTGGGGTAGCAGGAGAGCCAACTACGGTAGACCTCACTAATACTCGATCTCCTTCGTTGAGAGATTTAGTGAATCCAAATGGTCAAGTAAATGGGCCAATGATGCATGATGGTAGTTTGCCTACTTTATTGGATGTGATTAATCATTATGATCGAATAGAAGTTAATGCTAATTTAGATAACCGACTACGTGGTGGGCGAGGTGGACAAGGCCAAAATCTAAATCTAACCAATGTAGAAAAAGATGCTTTAGTGGCCTTCCTTCGTACCTTAACTGGTTCGGCAATCTATACAGATGAGAAATGGTCCAATCCTTTCGATGCTGCTGGAAACTTAACTATTTTAAATGGTCCTATTGCAGAGAACATAGATAATGATCAAGATGGTTTTGATGCCACAGTTGATTGTGATGATAACAATGCTGCGATTCATCCAAATGCGACGGAGATTCCAGATAATGAGGTAGATGAGAATTGTGATGGTATCGCCGCTGTAACTGCCATAGTGGACAATGATCAAGATGGTTTTGATGCTACAGTTGATTGTGATGATAACAATGCTGCGATTCATCCAAATGCAACGGAGATTCCAGATAATGGTATAGATGAAAACTGTGATGGAGCAGATGCCATGACTATTATTAACGATGTAAGTTGCGGTATGCCAACTGAAATTAATTCTAATGCAATAGGGAGAAGAAGAGTTTCCATTTCCTGGCAGCCAGTAGCAACTGCGAATGCATATCGTATTCAAATTAGATTGGCAGGTCAGGAGAGATGGTTAGTCACTTCAACTGTTACTAGAACACAAGTCATGATTTCAGGGCCGCAGAATAATTATGAATATCATATCCAAACTATTTGTGGAGCGGAAGAATCGGAGTTTAGTTCCGTTTTACCTTTGGTAATATCTAGAAATTTTATTGAGGCAGAATCAAGAAGTGCCTCTGAGCTCGCTGATATTATTATTGCGGAGACTGTTACGGAGACTGAATTCCGATTATATCCTAATCCAGTCAGTAAGCTCTTGACTATTCAACATGAAGTTGGTTCAGCGACACAAGTAGAAGTGCATCATTTATCTGGGCAGTTGATATACCAGACTATTTTTACAGAAGGGAATTTGATAAGCCAAATTGATGTTGCGAATTTTGAGGATGGTATTTATTTGATTACTATTCAGGAGGAAGGGCAGTTGCCAATTGTGAAGAAGTTTATTAAGCAGGCGGTAAATTAGTGTTTGATTCAACGCTGAGCTATTTCGTAGCCATGCGGATAATTCGGATTTTGTAGGTTGTGAATGATGTTGACAGTGTATTACCCACGACCTGAAAAATCCGAATTATCCGTGTAACTACGAAGTAGTTCCGTGTTAAATTATGTTTAAGTTGCACGATAGAGCATCATCATCTAAACAAAGTAATATCCCCAGTTTGAATTTCTTTTCTTAAAGAACCATCAGGCCATAACAAGTCATATTGAATCTGGTAGATATAGATTCCTTCTATAAATTGATTATTATTAGAGCGGCCATCCCAACTACTCTCTATACGATCACTAGTATAAACTAGATTTCCCCATCTATTAAAAATAGAAAACTGAAAATTGATAGGCGTACAGTCAATTTCTTTAAATGCTTGCAACTCATCATTAATGCCATCTCCATTTGGAGAAAAAGCATTAGGCACATAGATATCGCAGCTGGGACAAATATAGATTTGAATAGCATCTTCCGTAGTACCACAAATATTAGAAATACGAAGCGTGTAAATACCTTCTTCGAAAACCCAAAAATCCGTTGTAGTTGCCCCATTATCCCATTCATAATTATAGTAGGGAGAATAGGGCGCTTGTAGATAAAGGAATGGATCGTCGCAAAGTAAAGTATCTGTGCCGAGATCTACAGATGGAGGCGTAATTCCTATGATTCTTAGACTATCTGTATCAATACAAAGCCCCTCTTGGGCAGTGGCACTATAGGTGCCTGGCTCTTTAATAATATAAGAAATTGCTGTTGTTTTATCTTGCCACTGGAAGTTTAAATCTTTGATAGGTTGTGGCGTTAAAGTCATTTCTTCCCCTTCGCAAAGAAGAAACTTTGACTTAGGTAATACGACTTGAAATTGGTCATTGATAATATCAACCACAAAGGTATCTGTTCCTGAATCACAACCTGTGGCATAATCGATCCAATACCTTCCAGACCGATATACCACTATAGAATCGGCATCTGTATTTGTAGACCAAGCGTACGCTATTTTGTCGGGAGGGACTGTTAGGATGACCTCTTCTTGCGCATCACATTGCACACTAACTAATTGACTATTTTCCCGGTGTTCACTAAGAGGTTTCTTTTGAAAGATATGGTCCATGAAATTACCAAAACGTAAAAATCGAAAAGAGAAATCTTCGGAAACAGTAAGTAAATCTAACTCGAAATCTGCTGTGATCCCTTTCTCATTAGGAGAATGGAGGACGGAAATAATTTCTTTATCTAAAGGATCATCTGCCCAAGAAGGAACATATATTTTTCCATCTGGTGCTAACTGAGGCGTACCGATCACGAAGATACCTTCTAAGATGACATCGGCTATTTTGACTTCCGTTTCCATTACATTAGGTGCACCCAATTCATATTGATAACTGGCAAAAACGAAAGCCGTATCCCCTGAAGATTCTACTTTGAAATTATAAAAAAACTGATTATCTGGAGAGATGGCAATTGGATCTCTTGGCGTTTGGATAGCTGGTTTTAGATCAACTGGATTGTCTAATTTTCCTGTTGCTTTATCAAAATCATATAAGAATGTACCTGCTATTAATTGTTCTCCATTGGTCGTCATTTTCATAGCGCCATACTCATCTCTAATCTCTTCCTGACCATTAAAAATTGGAGAAATTACTGGATCGTGTAAACCTGTCTCATCTATTTTAAAAACATAAAAAGAATCTAAGACATCTGCATTTGTCTCTATGAAATGATGTCCTGTTTGGATGATGACCCAATAATCTGTGCAGTTAGCATGTTGAGTGCCTGTTAGATATTCAAAGCTTGGAGTTGTTATGTTTTGACCTATAGTCGTAACTTGTCCTTTTCCATTATTAGCACTAATATTTACTTCAAAGGCAGAAAATCCTTTGCCATTTGGAAATTTAGGATCTTCTATTAAATAAGTTTCTAATTCGTCTATTGTAAATAAATAATAAATATTGTCATCTGCTGGATTTGGAACGATTAAACAACCTTGCCAAGCACTTCTTCCTCCTCCTCGTACACCTTTTAGTTCCCCTCCCTCCATTACCTCATGATCAGCATTCCATATATAGCCATTACTTGAACCATCGCTCCTTCCGCCACCATTGGTGTAGAATAATAACTGCCCATTTTTATCAGACATTGAGCAGCAAGATTCTATTGTTTGTATAGCTGCTCCCTCTTCTTTCTGAATTTTTCCAGAGGTAAAATCAAAACCATAGCCATCTCCGAAATACCAGTGTCCTGCTCGCATGCGTTCTAGCTGCGCAGTTGCTGGCTGTAGATAGAATACAGACAGTAGGAGGAGGAGACAGATTTTTAGAAATTTCCCCATAGGGTTACAGGATGTTTATGGCAGCCAATCTTTGCGCCTTTGGGGCTGGGTTATAAAATAATGCATCTTTTTAGCTTCTGTATAAATATAAACAGATTTTAGGAAGAAAGGATTTTAAAGTAGAAAATAATCTTTGTGTTTAGCTATCAAATGACTTTAAGGAGTCAAATATTCAGAAAGTTTATGATAATAAAGCAGGTATGCATATACAATATTTGCCATGCAAATACAGGAAAATGTTAATGTCTAAAATGTATTGTTTTTTAACTAATTCAATAAATAAAATATTCTTTTTTGGCACATGCTTTGCCCTGTATTAAAGTATAATACTAAACCCCCCCGTTTAGTTGTCTCAATTACTCAAAAGTATTTGTACGGGGTGCATGCTAGCTTCTGCTAAGCGTGTACCTTCTTTTTTTTCCCTTTCCTTAAATTCCCAAATATTTTTTAACAGCTTTTGAATAGGTTTCGCCTGTTGTAATAGTAGTCTCTTGTGTATCGCTGAGTATTAAAATTAATTTTCCTTTGAAAAATTTTCGAACTTCCTTAATATAATTTTGATTTATAATATAAGAACGATGCACTCGAATAAAATACTTTGGTAAGGTACTTTCTAATTTCCCTAGACTCCCATCGCTTAGATAAGTTTTACCTTTATTCGTGACTACACTAATATATTTCTCTTCTGCCTTTATATGAGCAATGTCTTCATAATCTAATAACAAGATTCGATCTTTTAATTTAATTGGAAAAGCAAAAGGGTTCTCTGTTTTCGGCGCGGTAATTTGCGGTACTGTTTTTTGTTCATTGTTACTAAGTAAACCATCGAATTTTAATAATTTTTCTATTGCTCTTTTAAACCGTTCTAAACGAAAAGGCTTTACTAAGTAATCTATAGATTGCGTATCAAATGCTTGAATAGCATACTGTTCATAGGCAGTTGTAAAAATGACTAGAGGCTGATACGTCAAGGCTTGCAAAACTTCAAACCCTGTCATATCTGGCAATTGAATATCTAAAAACAGAAAATCAGGACGTTCTTTTTCAATAGCGACAATAGCAGCTGCTCCTTGATCTGCTTCACCTATTATTTCTATTTGTTGTGTATAACTTTCTAACATTTTTTGAAGACGAGCACTAGCTAGATGCTCATCTTCTACTATAAATCCTTTAAGCATGATTATTTATTTAAAATGATATGAACTTGTTTGTTAGGCTGATTCATAAAGTGTATTTCATGTTTATTAGGATATAATAACTTTAATTTCTTTTTGACGCTTTTTAATCCATATCCTGTATTTAATTGATCCGAAAATGGAGGTCCACTATCTTGTATTTCAATATGTAATGCTTTATTAATGGACAAGATCTTAATACTAATATTAATTTTATTTTCTACTAGGTCAAAGCCATACTTTATAGCATTTTCTACCAAAGGTTGTAATAAAAAGTGAGGAATAGAATGGCTACTTATTGTCGGTGTCATTTCTATAGTATATTGAAGGCGTTCTCCAAAACGGATTTTTTCAATCCCTAAATAAACTTTCAATAGTTCTATTTCTTTTTCAATT
>CALJIY010000290.1 GCA_937973945.1 uncultured Saprospiraceae bacterium
CCTTGCTCATCTCTTAAGTATTCGTCTATACCAGGATATTTTTGCTCCAAGTTGCTTAACACTTCTTTAATCGTCTGTCCTGCTATCATTCCCTCTTCTAATGTTGGAAAAAATCTTTTTAATGCAGCTGTAAATTTTATATGTGGCATATTTTATCGTTTTTTGTTGCTTAGTAAACATTGTTCTTTTTGCATTGGCAAAAAAGAACCAAAAACCCTAGACAAAAATAATCCCTCCGGTATTTTTGTCGAGCCATCCCGCCTATATGTTGACCAAGCGGGACTAATAACTAGATAATGACTTGAAATACATTAATATTAAAGAGTAGGCAAAAATAAAGTACCTATTATGACGTAGTTATTTTTTTCCTACTCCTAAGAATTTTGTTATCTAAACTCTACTCTCTAAAAATAAGTAGATTTCTATTATTAAAGAAACACTTTAAAGAGAACAGTGTTCTAATTGCTTACTGTTTCTAATTTATATAAGTGCTAGGACAAAATACTCATAAAACATGAAAGACCTATTACCTCTTATTAACGAATGGACTGCTAAGAATAAAAAATTCGGAATAGCGACGGTTATTAAAACGTGGGGTTCTTCTCCTCGACCGATTGGCTCTTCCATGATCATTTCGGAAGAGATGGAAATGGCAGGCTCCGTGAGCGGGGGATGTGTTGAGAATGCGGTCATTCGATCTGCTATGCCTTTGATACAAAATGGGGGTGGGCAGGAATTAGCATTTGGCGTAGCGGATGAGGAAGCATGGGAAGTAGGTTTAAGTTGTGGGGGCAAGATGCAGGTGTATGCCGAGCAGTTTATAGCTTTAGATACCCGCCCAGCGGAGAAAGCCGTATGGGTAGCATTGAAGGATTGTTTGCAAAATAATAAGGCTTGTGTGCTATTGACGCGCTTACAAGAAGGGCCCAGCCAACATATATTGGTATACCCTGATCGACGGGCTATCGGGCAACAAGTATCAAGGCCGATCATAGAAGCTGGACTCACCGCTTATTCCGAACGAAAGAATCAAGTGACTGAAATAGAGGGACTTAACTACTTTGTGCAGGTGTTCCCGAGAAAGAGTCAGCTATTAATTATTGGTGCGGCACATATCACAGTTGATCTAGTTCGCTTAGGTAAAATGCATGATTTTGAAACGATTGTGATAGACCCAAGAGGAGTTTTTGCTAATAAAACGCAATTTCCGATAGCACCCGACCAGATTATTGAAAAATATCCAGCGGAAGTGTTATCCAACTATACATTAGATGCCTATACTTATGCCGTTGTGTTGTCACATGATCCTAAAATAGATGATAATGCCTTGCAGTTATTATTACCCTCAGACGTCGCATATATAGGCGCATTAGGTAGTAAACGAACCCACGCGAAAAGAGTAGCTCGATTAGAAGAAGGAGGTTTTTCTAGTGAACACATAGAGCGTATCCACTCGCCTATAGGTATGAATATCAATGCAAAAACGCCTAAAGAGATTGCAATGAGTATTATGGGGGAAATTATTATGGTGAAGAATAAGTATAAGTGACGACAAAATGGTTTGTTGAATAAAATAATTACTTGAAAAGGTGCATCTTTTCTCAACATGATTTATATTGTTTCAAAGTTTCCCTATTAAAACCTACTTGCACTATATTACAAGCACTAACTATAAAAACATGGATAAAGCACAAACAGGTAGTATTTTAATAGCAGAACCTTTTATGGTAGATCCTAATTTTAAGCGATCGGTAGTGGCAGTGTGTGATTATACAGAAGAAGAAGGAACCGTAGGATTTGTCTTGAATAAGCCATTAGGTTTACAAGTAAACGAGCTAATTACAGATTTTCCTTCCTTTGAAGCAGACGTTTATTTTGGAGGTCCTGTACAAACAGATAGCATTCACTATGTTCATAATGTGGGTGATTTATTAGAAAAAAGCACAAAAGTCGTTGATGGTGTCTGGTGGGGTGGAGATTTTGAGAAACTGAAGTTTTTGATTCGATCAGATATGGTTCAACCCCATAATATTCGCTTTTTTGTAGGCTACTCTGGCTGGTCGCCAGGGCAATTAGAAGAAGAGATGATTTCAGGGTCTTGGGTTGTGTCAGATTTAGACGCCAATTATCTTTTCAAATCCAAACCAAAAAAATTATGGAAACAGGTATTGAAAAATATAGGCGATACTCACTCCGTAATTGCCCAAATGCCTGATGTAGCTAATTGGAATTAAGAGCTTGTCTAAAGTTGGCTGCTTCGAAAGCCACTTATAAAAATGGGTTTGGTAGTATGACTGCCAAACCCATTTTTATATAAAATCTACTATTTTTGCGACTCACCAAACCTTTTAGGCCAAATAACTTGTTGTTAAAATTGGAATGATTGTAGTCTTTTATAACTACAACTACACCATCAATTAGACCTACACCACAATGGCACAAAAAGAATTCCTATTCGAACTCTTTGAAGAGCATCGACACAATAAAACAGTTCCTTCTCCAGAATCCATCTGCAATTTTATAGATGGATTATTACAAATCTTATTTCCTCAGCTATCTGATAAGCGGTATAAAGTGATGTCTGAATTTGAGCAAGATTTTGCCGCAATGGAGATAGCGCTAGCAGAAATATTAAATAGGCTGAATGGAGAACTATCTAGCGAACCAACAGCCACAACCAAAGCCTTCTTTAAAGAACTTCCTTCCACTAGAAGACAGTTAATAGGCGATGCTTCAGCTATGATGAGCGGCGACCCTGCTGCGACTAGTGAGACAGAGGTAATTCGTACCTATCCTGGTTTTTATGCAATCGCCATTTATCGACTAGCCCACTTATTATTCCAGTTAAAAGTTCCTTTAGTCCCTAGAGTCTTGACAGAATATGCACATGGTCGTACAGGTATTGATATCCATCCAGGAGCAACAATTGGATCGAAATTTTGTATTGATCATGGTACCGGTGTCGTCATTGGTGGAACAGCCCATATCGGTAATAATGTAAAAATTTATCAAGGGGTTACCTTAGGCGCCTTGAGTGTTAAAAAAGAATTAGCACAGACCAAAAGGCATCCTACTATCGAAGATAACGTAGTTATCTATGCTGGAGCTACTATTCTTGGTGGCAAAACCATCATCGGTCATGATAGTATGATCGGCGGTAATGTTTGGATTACGAAAAGTGTGGAACCACATTCTAGGGTCTACTTCAAAGGCTTGGGACAAGAAGCTACTATGGCTCAGAAGCCAGTTGAAGAATTGAAAATTAAGAATTGAGAATTTGGTGGTAGAAGTTTTAAAAATAAGATACAACTTCAATACTTAAAAATAAGAAATGGCATCATTAATAGATTTAGTAGGGAATACCCCGTTAGTAGAGATTAAAAGACTTTTTAATAAGCCTGGTGTTAAAATATTTGGAAAATTAGAAGGTACTAATCCTGGGGGAAGTGTGAAGGATAGAGCTGCGTATAGCATGATTAAAGGGGCGATGGATAGAGGCGAATTGAAAAAAGGAATGAAGCTAGTAGAAGCAACTAGTGGAAATACAGGTATTGCCTTAGCGATGATCGCAGCAAAATACGGCATTAAAATCACCTTAATTATGCCCGAAAATGCTACGGTGGAAAGAGTCCATACGATGAAATCCTACGGGGCAGATGTCATCTTAACACCTGCTGAAAAAACGATTGAATATTCTAGAGAATATGCTACGTATTTAGTCAATCAAGGAGGCTATGTGAACCTCAACCAGTTTGCGAATGAAGATAACTGGAAGGCACACTATAGAAGTACGGGACCAGAAATTTGGAAAGATACCAATCAAACGATTACACACTTCGTCTCTTCTATGGGAACCACCGGAACCATTATGGGCACTTCTCGATTTCTAAAAGAGCAAAATGAGGCGATTCAAATAGTAGGTGTACAGCCAACTGATGGCTCAAGAGTGCCCGGTATTAGAAGATGGTCTCCTGAATTCTTACCAAAAATTTACGATCCCAAAAGAGTCGATAAAATCATTGATGTATCCAGACAACAATCCATAGATATGATGAAGCGCTTAGCAAAAGAAGAAGGCATTTTTGCGGGCATGAGTAGTGGTGGGGCCATGACAGCTGCTATTCAATTAGCGGAAACTTTAGAAGAAGGAGTTATTGTTTCTATTGTTTGTGATCGAGGGGATCGGTATTTGAGTAGTGGGATTTTCGGGTAGTTATTTACTAACGAGGAATCTGCTCATAAATAATCTTATTCGTTAAGAATCGTTCATTTTCTTGATGTTGTAAAATATTAAAGAATTGTAAATCGTCAATATCATTATTCGGACCTTGGTATCTGAGTTCTCCATCCATGTTATTATCTCCTTGCAAATATCCTTTTATAATAAAATTATAATTAGGTAATCCATCTTTACTGATATTGTTGGGATGCATGGCGATATCAAAAAATAGTTTTTCTTGGTCTAATTGAGGACCTTGAAAGATTAATTTGTTATCTCCATTAGAATTGCCACCCCATAGGCATTGCGTATCGCCTATTTGTATCATTGGATATTGACTGGATTTAGAGCCCTCTTTCAAGGTATAGCAAACCGCATTACTTTTTGTAAAATCAATCTTATTTAGACTATTTCTTTTCATGGATATTGCTTCTTCCGTCATCACGCCTAAATGATTTCTGTGACGCACGGCTAGAAAATAATTGTCGACAGGCATATTAAATTCGACAGGAGAATATCCGTCAACATCCACAATATCCCCATCTCTTTGTACTAATGCAGAACGAGTTCGAATTACTTTTGACGGATCATATGCCCATCGTAACTCAAGCAAAATCCAATCCACTATAGCGTCAGGACCTGTAGTTGTTAATACAGAAGCTGCTATGGTTTCTTCACCGCTTCCTATGGTTTGAAATAATACATTATTATCATAGGATCTTAGTTTTGCATAAGGCTCTCCTAATGGAATTAAATTTTGAACCCGTAATTTATCATGCATTAGTTCTTCATTAGGAAGCATCGCCCCTTGTAGAAACACCTTAGATTGAACTAAAATTCGTTCCGCTGTATCTATTACATTTTTTCTACAATCATTCACAAAAACAGTAACATATTCTTCAGCAGTACATCCGTTCTGATCTGTTACGGTTACGGTATATTCTGTTGTAATTGTAGGAGAAGCTACGGGAATATCTGAATTAAAATTAGATAAACTTTCTTTTGGGGACCATTCCCAACGCACCCCGCCACTCACCACTAATTGTGCAGATCTTCCCTTACAAATAGTTTTATCAGGACAAGCAAATGCTATTACCTCACAAGCAGGAGGCGTGTTGCAATTCTCTACAATTACTAACACTTCGTCCGTGCCAGTACAACCGTTTTCATCTGTTACAGTTACCGTATACTTGGTCGTAATCGAGGGCGTAGCAATAGGAATATCTGTATCAAAATTGGCTAAACTTTCTTTCGGGGACCATTCCCAACTTACCCCGCCACTCACCACTAATTGTGCGAATTCATCTTTACAAATGGTTTTATCTGGACAGGCAAACACTGCCGCTTCACAAAGCGGAGGAGGTGTATCACAACTCTCCACGACTACTTGTACTTGGTCCGTATCAGTACATCCATTTTCATCTGTAACAGTCACGGTATAAGTCGTTGTTTCCAAAGGGGTAGCTAAAGGATTAAAAATAGTATGCTGACTAAGTGAAGTACTTGGCGACCATTCATAAGCAATACCTCCAGTTGCTTCTAAAAGAACGGTTCCTCCTTGGCAGACTCGTTGATAAGCTCCTGCGGAAACGGCAAAATCCGTACAAGTAAGTAGGTTCAAAGTAATAATACTTTCATCATCTTCCAATGGCTGATCTGGATCGCCAGTAGAGGCGGTGCCAGAATCAATATCTTGAGCTAAGGTACCATCTGCATAATACATAGCGGTTATTTCTGTGAGAATATCAGCCGTTGAAACACCTTCAACAGTTGGTTCGATTCTCACCCTTAAATTAATTGATTTGGAATTATTTGGATGCAATGGATCTGTAATAAGGAATGTCGGAGATCTATTTAAAGTCCAGCCTTTATTCCCTTCATTTAAGGGACTGATTCCTTCTGGTAAGCGGCTAGCAATTTGAATCGTGTGCATAGGTACGGCTCCTTCGTTCGATACGATGATTTCATAGTCAACCGTATCTCCAATAGAAAATGTTGATTTTTGACCAACTGATAATTGTGTATGAAGTGATAAGTCAGAACAGTTTTCTGTCCTAAGAATTAAGGTACTAATGCTATCACATCCATTCATAGTAGAATAGGCATTTGTATAAGTCCCTGCTTCCGTGAGTATCTGATTATTAAAATTATAGTTCGTTCCGATACAAATGGTATCTATTAATGTTGTTCTGATTACGGGATAAACTAAAAGGTCTAAACTCACTATACTATCGCAACCCATCGCTCCTATGAATGTAGTACTATATTGACCACTTTCTTTCAAGGATTGTCCATTAAAATTATAGGTATCGCTTTCGCAAATTTGTTCACTTATAGTTGTAGTAATAGTTTGTTCCACAAAGATAGTTGCACAATCTGAGTTAGAACACCCATCCTCCCCGACTGTATTTATACAATAAGTAGTTGTACTGGTAGGGCTTATAGATAGTCTTGCTTCGTTACTTAAGAAAGTTCCATCTGATGTGGTCCATTCCATCTCTTCATATTGATCAGCCGTTAAAGTGGTGGTAGATCCAACACAAATAATTTGGTCTCCACCAAGGTTAATGGAAGGCTTTTTCTGTACATTCACAGTAATAGTAGAAGAAACGGAACAACCAGTCACTTCATGAATCGTTAATACATATACCGTTGTATCATTTGGACTAACTATTGGATTTTTACAATCATAACAACTCATCTCCCGTTGAGTTCCCCATTCATACGAAGCCAAATCTGATCCTCCTAAAGCCTGTAATTCAATACTATCCCCTTCACAAATTGTAATCCGTTGTCCAACAATTAAAACGAAAGGACAAGGGTCAAAATAGATCGTTTCAAAATCTATATCATCTTCAAATTCTTCTTCTTCAAGAGAATTATTATTCGGGGAAGAGTCAAAGTCTGCTATAAATACACCTCGTTCATCTGTCACGCCTGATATCTCCGCATAGTTTTTAATAAAGCCTTCCGAAGGATCTCTCAAATCTAAATAGATCGGCACACAAACCTGATCACCTGTTCTTAAAGGTCCATCAATTGTATAAATTGCCGTGCTATCATCTAGCAGTGTCCATCCAGCATTATTAGTGCTAAGATTTAAACCAGCAGGAATATGATCCGTTATTTCGATATTATAGGCTGGAGAAATTCCTTCGTTTTCTATACAAATTTCGTAATGTATGGTTTCTCCTATACGAACGGTATCTGACTGATCACTTGCTAAGTCTTTTTCTAAAGATAAATCTACACAGGGTACTTTGCTTAGTTGTAAGGTGACAATACTATCGCATCCTGTACTACTTTGTAAAATTTCTGTGTAAGTACCACTAGTAGTTAATTGCCTTCCATTTAAAAGATAGACACTACCATCACAAATTTGCTCTTCTAAATTTGTTCTTAAAGTTTCTTTTACAAAAACAGTCAAACAGTCAGTAGCAGTACAGCCAAACTCATCGGTAATGGTCAAACAATATTCCGTTGTAGTAAATGGAGAGATGGAAGGAGTAGCTACAGCTGCTATAGAGCTATTATCAGAAGCCGTCCATTCATAGGCAACTGCCGATATGTTTGCATTTAAAACAACTGTCGTTCCACTACAAATATTTCTATCTGCTCCTACATCTAAAGACGGAGGTGTATGTACTACTATTCGAGAAAAATTAGACGCTTCACAACCTGTTATTTCTTTAATAGTCAATACATATGTCGTAGTAGTATCTGGGCTTACAAATGGTTTCGGGCAATCTGAACAACTTAAATCTCCTGCCCCACCCCATTGATAAGTAGCATTCGCAGAACCACCAAATCCTTCTAATTGTATCGTATCTCCTTTACAACTATTAATATTAAACGAGCCAACGATTACAGATGGACATGGGTCAAAAAAGACTGGTATAAAATCTATATCATCTTCAAATTCATCATCAATCACATCACTTGGAGAGGAGTCAAAATCCGCAATAAAAACGCCTCTTTCATCTGTCACTCCTGATATCTCTGCATAATTATTGATCGTCTCTGTACTCGGATCTAATAAGTTTAAGTAAATAGGAATACACTGTTGCGCTCCTCCGACCAAAGGGCCTGGAATCGTATAAACAGCATCTCCATTATCCATGAGTGTCCATCCAATATTATCTGGATCTAAAAACATCCCTTGCGGTAAGTGATCTGTTATCAAAATATTATAAGCGGAAGAAACACCTTCATTATCCACACAAATTTTATAGCTAATCTTATCACCAAGACGGACCGTGTCAGATTGTTCTGGGGCCAAATTTTTCTGTAAAGCAAGATCGACACATGGCTGAGTTGACAAGTTCAAGGTAACGATACTGTCACATCCAGTTGCACTTATTAAGGTATCTATATAAACTCCTGTCGTCGTTAATTGCGCCCCATTAAAATCGTAAAAAACACCCTCACATATCTGTTCCTCTAAACTTGTTCTTAACGCTTGACGAACATTCACACTAGTACAATCTGAATTAGTACAAGAAAAAGCGTCTGTAATCGTAACACAATAAGTTACAGAATTATTTAAAGGCAGTACGGTAGGATTAGCTACGTTAGCCACAGCACTCCCATCAGACGCAGTCCATTCATAAGTTGTAGCACCTAATCCTGCATTCAATGTAATAGACGTCCCACTACAAATATCTTTTCCAAGTCCAAGGTCAAGTTCTGGTGGATCATGTACGGTTACTCTAGAAAAGTTAGAGGCAGAACAGCCTGTTATTTCTTGAATCGTCAATACATAAATGGACGTTGTATCCGGACTAACAAACGGTTTTGGACAATCTGTACAACTTAAATAACCTGCCCCACTCCACTGATATGTCGCACCAGTAGAACCACCAAATCCTTCTAATTGAATCGTATCCCCTTTACAAATATCAATATTAAAAGAACCTACAATGACAGAAGGACATGGATTAAAAATAATTGGCACAAAATCTATATCATCCTCCTGTCCACCCATTAAATTTCCATCAGGAGAAGAATCAAAATCTGCAATAAAGATACCTTTATCATCTGTCACTCCTGATATTTCTGCATAGTTATTAATCGTCTCTGTACTAGGGTCTAATAAACTTAATTGTATAGGAATACAAATTTGTTGTCCTAAGATAAGTGGTCCTGGAATTGTATAAATTGCTTTACCATTTGGTTCAAGTGTCCAACCAATTGAATTAGGATCTAAGACCATCCCTTGTGGAAGGTGATCTGTTATTTCTATATTATAAGCAGGAGTAATATTTTCATTATTCACACAGATCTCATAATATATCGTCTCTCCAAGACGAACCGTGTCAGATTGGTTAACTGCTAAATCTTTAGTCAAAGCTAAATCTACACAAGGAATTAAAGTTAAGCCTAAAGTAACAATGCTATCACAGCCCAAGCTACTAACTAATTGAGCAGTATAAGTCCCTGTAGTGGTATGGCTATTACCATTGAAAAAATAACTACTCCCTTCACAAATTGTATCTAATATGGTCGTGTATACATTAAGATTAGATACAATATTTAAAGTAAAAATACTATCACAATCGCTAATACTTGTTAAGGTATCTTGATAAATACCTGTTGTAGTATAAACCTTATTATTGAATGTATAACTACTTCCGGCACAAATACTTTGGTTAATCGTTGTTCTATAATTTTCGCCTATTGCTAAATTTAAAGTTAAGATACTATCACATCCGTTTGAACTTAAAACGGTACTTGAATAAGTTCCTTCTGTAGAATAAGAGACTCCATTAAATAAATAAGTTCCTCCATGACAAATCGTTTCATTAAGTGTTGTATATTCAACTGGGTGGACTGTCAAATTTAAAGTCACCGTACTATCGCACCCTTCTATCGTACTTAAGTTTGCTGTATAAACGCCCGTGGTATTATAACTTGTCCCATTGAATGTATAACTGCCAGTATCGCAAATTTCCTCCGTCAACGTTGTGGTCTTCGTTGGATGTACTGTTAAGTTTAAAGTCACCGTGCTATCGCAGCCTTCTGTTGTGCTTAAGTTGGCCGTATAAATACCTGTGGTATTATAACTTGTCCCATTGAATGTATAACTGCCAGTATCGCAAATTTCCTCACTCAGCGTTGTGGTCTTCGTTGGATGTACTGTTAAGTTTAAAGTCACCGTGCTATCGCAGCCTTCTGTCGTACTTAAGTTTGCTGTATAAATGCCCGTGGTATTATAACTTGTCCCATTGAATGTATAACTGCCAGTATCGCAAATTTCCTCCGTCAACGTTGTGGTCTTCATTGGATGTACCGTTAAGTTTAAAGTCACCGTACTATCGCAGCCTTCTGTCGTACTTAAGTTTGCCGTATAAATGCCTGTGGTATTATAACTTGTCCCATTGAATGTATAACTGCCAGTATCGCAAATTTCCTCCGTCAACGTTGTGGTCTTCGTTGGATGTACCGTTAAGTTTAAAGTCACCGTGCTATCGCAGCCTTCTGTTGTGCTTAAGTTGGCCGTATAAATACCCGTGGTATTATAACTTGTCCCATTGAATGTATAACTGCCAGTATCGCAAATCGCTTCGTTTAGCGTAGTTCCAAATATTGAATTCACCGTCAAATTTAAAGTCACAATACTATCACATCCTGCTATAGTCGTAAGATTAGCCGTATAAGTACCAGCTGCTATATAAGTAGATCCATTAAAGTTGTAGCTCTCGTTTACACATATCGCCTCATTAAGGGTGGTTGTTATAGTAGGATTAACAGAGAGGTTTAATGTGACTATACTATCGCAGCCCTCTGTTGTTAAAAGATTTTCTGTATAGGT
>CALJIY010000291.1 GCA_937973945.1 uncultured Saprospiraceae bacterium
AGGAGAATTTCCAAAGATTGAACCGGTGGTCCAACCAGAAGATATATTACGAGCTCGACAAACGGTCCGAAAAGTATATATGGATGAAAAGATTGAGCAGTACATCTTAGATATTGTATTCTCTACTAGAGATCCTAAAAAATACGGCATGACCGATTTGAGCCATCTTATTAATTACGGTGGTTCTCCTCGGGCTAGTATTAATTTAGCTTTAGCATCCAAGGCCTATGCCTTTTTACAGCGACGTGGCTATGTCATCCCGGAAGATGTACGAAGCATTTGTCATGATGTAATGCGACATCGGGTAGGCTTAACCTATGAAGCGGAGGCAGAGAATATTACGCAAGAAGATGTGGTGAGTAAGATACTGAATACGGTGGAGGTGCCTTAAAAAGACCGCTGCGCTGTCAGAAGTCAGATCGCTGCGCTGTCAGATATAAGACTTATGACGTTGACTATTAAATGTTGACAGATAGGAAATTATGTATGGTCAACATCATGAGTCTGACATCTGACAGTTCCGTTAGCGTATGCTAACTAGAACGATCTGATCTCTGACTTCTCCCTTGTCAACATCATAAGTCTGACCCCTGACAGTTCCGTTAGCGCAAGCTAACTAGAACGATCTGACCTCTGACTTCTTATTTCAATTTGACAATCCAATTGTTTTTGACGATATTATCAAAAAACAAACTATGATTAGCTTCTTAAAAAAAATAATTGGTGTAGGTATGCTCTTCTGCTGCACTTTCGTATTGACAGCGCAACAATACTTATCTGTTCCGGTCTCCAATAATATGAAATATTATGAAGGCAGAATAGATGACTTAAATGATGTGAAGATCAATTTAAATTGTCATAAAGGAGAATGCCTTGGTGAGCTAGTGTATCTCAGAAGTGGCGACCGATTTAATTTAAGAGGACAACAAGCCGACAATCAAGTGGTGCTGGAAGAATATGATCAATACCAACAATTGTCAGGCCTGCTTACCGGGGAATTCATAGGAAATTCATTAGTAGTGGCTTGGGAAAATATTGAGCAGACCATTGGTAGTAATATTTATTTAAAAGAAGTGACCAATGTACAAACTGAACTAAGCAATTGTGCAGATAATAAATGGATACAATCTTATAAAGGAGAAATAGATCGTCGGGAAGTAGAAATGGTGTTACAAAAAACGGCCAGCAACCGAATAGAAGGAACCGCTTATTTTATAAAAGATAAAAAGTCCTGTATCATTCGCGGAGAAGTCACGGGGAATAATAATTTGCATTTAAACCTGTTTGACGCAAATACCCAAAGTGCATATGGTTCTATTAGGGCCATCTATAGAAACAGTGAAGCTTTAAGTGCTAGTTTTTATGATACCAACAATGCACAAAGTTCCGCATCTTTTGAACTGGTGCATAACATCGGGATTAATTGTATGGAATATGCAGATTACTATTCTACCTATGACTTTTTATATCCTCATTCTGAAGATCCACTATTCAATCATATTATGAATTTCTTGACAAAGGATTGGATGGCAAATTGTAAAAGCAAAGCGGATCTGATTCGTCAAGAACGAGCGACACCTCCTTTAAGAGCTAGTCAAAGAGGATATACTTGGACAGAGGTAAATTTCTATAGTAATGATTTCATCAGTGGTTTACTAACACATGATAATACCTGGGAAGGCAATAAATCAACAAAGGCATTTAACTATGATTTTGCCAATAGAGCATCTATAGAGTTAGAAGACATTTTCAAGGCAGGTTTTGACTATGATGCTTTTATTAAAAATTATATACAGGAAGATTTTAAAGATAATGAAGCGTATCAATCAGATGTAAGTTTTCAAGCTTGGCTCAACCAACAACATTTCAAACTATTCACGGTAGGAAGAGAAGGCTTACATTTTTTTAGCAACTTTCATATTGTTTATGGCCGGCAAAGTGTATTAATTCCTTATAAGAAAATAAAGTCTAATATTAAGAAAAAGTCGACTATTCGGCGGTTGTTTTGAGAGGAAAAATTGCTATTTAGTCGGCTTTAGCCGATGCTGAATACCTAGAAAAAAAACTTCATAAAATTGGAAACTAGCGAATTACTAAAGAAAGTACGAAGAATTGAGATCAAGACGAAAGGCTTGAGTAACCAGATTTTTTCTGGAGAATATCAAACTGCTTTTAAGGGACGAGGTATGTCTTTTAGTGAAGTTAGAAATTATAATTATGGAGATGATGTTAGAAATATAGACTGGAATGTAACTGCACGTACAGGTGATCCTTATATCAAAATATTTGAAGAGGAAAGAGAGATGACCGTTATGTTGGTAATCGATGTAAGTCCTTCTTCTTATTTTGGAACAGATACGCAATTAAAAAATGAGGTATTGACAGAGATTGCTGCTGTGATTGCTTTTTCTGCCATTAATAATAATGATAAGGTTGGGGTGATTTTTTTCTCCGATCAAATCGAAAAATTCATTCCCCCAAAAAAAGGGAAGTCTCATATTCTAAGAATTATTCGAGAGCTCATTAATTTTGAACCTGAGGGGACAGGAACCAATGTGGCTATCGCTTTAGAATACTTAAATAATATCATTAAGAAAAGAAGTGTTGCTTTTTTATTGTCTGATTTTTTTGCAAAAGATTATGATACCTCTTTGCGTATTGCTTCTCGTAGACATGATATTATCGGTGTACACCTATATGATTCCAGAGAACAAGAATTACCGAATGTCGGTTTGGTCAGGGTATTGGATGCGGAGACGGGTAAGAAAATATGGCTAGATACCTCTGTCAAAAAAATTAGAGAACAGTACAAAGAGTACTTTCAAAATAATTTCGATTATTTAAAAAAGACCTTCTTGAAATCGGGTGCGGATGTGGTCAGTATTCAAACTAA
>CALJIY010000292.1 GCA_937973945.1 uncultured Saprospiraceae bacterium
TGAAGTTGTTTAAAAATGTATTTCGGGCTGCAAATAGCTATTGTAAGAACCTGAAAAAGACTTTTTTAAGCTCCGTAGCCCTGCTATGCAGCTTAAAAAAGTAATTCTCAGAACCTTTCACTAGCTATTTTCGCTTCCAAACTACATTCTTAAACAACTTCATGGTTATTTTTCGCGTTGCGCTACAAGTCTCTTTATCAAATCAAAAAAAATTACTTTATACAAAGCTGCATAGGTTTACGAGGCTGCTTTTTTTTATCGAAGTTCTTCAAGAATGTCACTTTTACAAAACAAATCTAAAGCTTAATTCAAAAGCAGAAATTCTTTAGCTTCAATACTAGTAAACTAGTAAATTACCTATAACATACCTTCATCTTCCCAAATTAGTAGTTAAAGGATGAAATTACTTTCTTCACCCTCTTGCCTAGTAGACTAAAAACCTTATTTTTTTCAAGGTAAAATATTATTAAAATAGATTAATCGATATTTAACTTATTTTCCTAGTCACAAAACATCAAATTATAACAAAATTAAAATATTAATAAAAGTTATTTTTGAATAAATACTACTCTCGGTTTAACAAGAAGTAAATTTCTATTCTTAAGGCACACCTCCTTTTATTAGATTAATTTCTCTTCATTGAGAATCATTACAAAAAAGAATTTTGCATGGCAAATAGTAGAAGGAGCATTGCCTTTTACTAATGGTTAAATAAATAACCCGCCATTCTTAAATGACTGATTTTTAGTTATTTAAAAAATCCTTCCACTCTCTTTTGCTACTTTTATTAGAATCCCATGGAAAACACAACTACTAAAAACTACTACTTAATTATTATTTTTTCAATTATTTTCTTTAGCCAAATTGCTGGAAAAGTATATGGAGAAAATAGGATTTTAGAAAAGCTTTCCACTCCACAGAATTTTGAGGCGAGTGTGGAAGCACTTCGTGTTTTACAAGAAAGCTATTCCCTTGCGGATTGTACAGAAGAAAAACAAGTCCAACAAAAAATAGATTCCCATCGAAACGCCCTCATTGCAGCTATAAAAAAGCAAACAGGTGTAGAAACATCTGCGCAGTTTATGATGCCAGATCCAATCGCGCCCTGCCCAGAAATGCAAGTCATAGAGCTATTAGGCATTCCTGGTTTTGCAGAGACCGATGAGCTAGTCATTTGCGGCGCACCAGATACCCTTGCTTTTTTGATCTTCATAGAAGAGCCTGGTACAATTTCTGGCACCCAAATGTCCGCTACGTTTTTACCCGGTATGCAATACGCTGGTTTTCAATCAACTCATTATGGTAGTGGTACTATTTCTAATTTAGATCCCAACCCAAGTGCACCTAAATTTTTATTAGAAGGAATTACAAACGGTGTTTATATTGGATACATTGGGGTTGAAGCCACCTGCGATGCTAATATTAATGCTTTTGAATATGAGGTAGATTTAGATTTTAGTTTTATATACGAAGACACTTTAGGGAATTTTCAAAAGTGTCGACAATCTGTCACCCCAATCCGTACATATAACTCCGTTATTAAAGAACCCGTCCTTAACTATAGAAGCGTACCGATCACCACCATTAGGTCATTAGGTAATGAATTTTGTACCAATATCCAGATCTCTCAAGATGGGATTGATGCCTATTTAACAGAAGTAGAATTTTCTATTTGTAATGTGGATTTTGCAAATGAAGTACAATTAACTAGTATTTCTGCTAATGGCACACCTATTCCTTACGTCTATAATGCGGCTGATTCTACTGTAAAAATGGTTGTATCGGACAGTTTCTTTGAAGGAAATAGCAATGCCAATCCTGCAGACACATTATTCAATGAGTCAGAGTTTTTAAACATGCAAGTCTGTATGCAAATAGACGAGTGTCCTACGATAAATACTCAATTCATTAATTATAAAACAGCTTACTACTGCCACGGAGATACTTGTCAAGTGATTAATAGAGCTAGTGAGATTCGAGTGCGTCCTACAGACCGACCTATCCCTATTGCCACCTCAAACCTAGTACAAATACCTGGCGTTTGTGGAGCACCTGCCATTATGGAATTGACCCTACAAAGTAGTGTCTTAGATTCGGCAGGAGGGATTTTCACAGACCTAACTTTTGGTTTTGAAACCTGTGATCAATCGGCTTTAGATATTAGCAGAGTCACCATTGGGGACACAGAAATAAGTTCCGATAATTATGAATGGATAGGCGATGATTTGAATATAGACCTAATGACCTTAACCAGCGATCCCGATGGGATTGGGGTGGGTATTACAGATGCCGACGGCGATGGCTTCTTTGATGATTTACCCGGTGGACGCATGATAACGGTACGAGTAGAATTAGATTATATCTGTGCACTACCTCCCGATGCTGGCTCGATTACTTGTAGTAGTTTGGATTGTTCTTTTGCTCAATTTTATGTGCGAGCCAAAAGAGATTGTGGACAAGCTTTTACTTACGAACCCAATGTAGAAGACTTTAGTATTACCAATGGAGCTACCTATGTAGATTTAGGAAATCAAGACTATGTTAGCAATTCTTATTTTGCTTATAATTTTGGTAACACGAGGACGACAGGAAATACCTGTGCTAGCCCAATAGCCCCTAAAGTTAAAACCGTTGAGTTCTGCTATGTCTATGAAAGAGAAAATATAGAACCTTGTCAAGCAGCAAATACGACCAATGAATTACAGGTATTATTTGATGGTAATCCTTTGTTGGTTAACGATATTGTCTTTGTGCCAAACTCTGGGCAAATGACTGTCAATGGAGTCACCACCCAATCAAATGTAACAGGTACTTTTACAGATTTAGCGGTAGACCAACGCTTGCTTTCTTTGCCCATAGGGGAATTAAATGTAGGCGACACCGTTTGTTATATCTATCAAATAGAGGCAGATTCTGCTAGTTGTGCGCCTGCTATCTTTATGAACGGTACCCACCAAGTAATAGAAACTTGTACAACGGCTGATTGCACTTGCCAAACGGTCAAGGCCTGTGATGTCGCTCTATTCAGAAGTGACCCTTCTAACTGCGGCTGCGTGTGTGATATAGCAAGTGGCGCAAACATACAGCGTTGGAACTTAGGCTACACGGATGAG
>CALJIY010000293.1 GCA_937973945.1 uncultured Saprospiraceae bacterium
ATTACTTTAGGGGATAGCTACTTTTTTAATATTGCAAAAATTAGGGCGATAAAAGTATTATGGCAACAAGTATTACAAGCTTGGGATAAAGACTTAACTGCCAAAGCGATTATAGAAGTACATCTCTCCAAGATCACTCAATCGGACGATGAACATTATAATAAAATCAGAGCGACTGCTCAAGCGATGGCCGCTGTAATAGGAGGGGCAAAGCGTTTATACATTCATCCTTCTGATGCTTTTAAAAATGGAGAAGGTTCTCCTTTTGAGCAACGCATCGCTATGAATATCCAGCAATTATTGCAGTTAGAAAGTTATATGGATCGGGTGATTGATCCTGCTGCTGGTAGTTATTATATTGAGCAATTGACAGATAAGTTGGCTGAGTTGGCATGGACGGAGTTTCAGGGAATTTAGAAGTCAGAGGTCAGATCGTTTGCCTCATTTTTTTATAAATAACGGATCTTCGAAATTTGTAACTTCGATGCCATATGATCATTATATATCATTGAAATAAGCGTTCATAAAAAAGAAAAATTTCAAATAAAAAATGAAAAAAATATTAATAGCCAATAGAGGAGAAATAGCCTTAAGAGTAATGCGTACTGCAAAAAAAATGGGCATCAAAACAGTAGCCGTATATTCTGAAGTAGATCGGCACTCTCCACATGTGCGTTTTGCGGACGAAGCAATATTGCTAGGCCCTGCTCCATCCAATCAATCGTATTTAGTGATGGAAAAATTGATTGCGGCGGCGAAAGAAACAGGAGCAGAAGGTATTCATCCAGGTTATGGTTTTTTAAGTGAGAATGCCGTATTTGCGAAGATGGTAGAAGATTCAGGGATTCGATTTATTGGTCCACGTCCACATGCAATCCGTGTGATGGGTAGTAAATTGGCAGCGAAGGAAGCAGTAAGAGATTATAAAATCCCGATGGTACCCGGTATAGAAGAAGCTATTACGGATGTGGCATTGGCAAAAAAGATTGCTCAAGAAATTGGCTTTCCCATTTTGATAAAAGCTTCTGCGGGTGGAGGTGGAAAAGGAATGCGGGTAGTTGAAAACTTAGAAGAATTACCTGAGCAAATGGAACGGGCCATTAGTGAAGCGGTTTCTGCTTTTGGTGATGGATCGGTGTTTATTGAAAAATACGTTACCTCCCCTAGACATATAGAAATTCAAGTCTTAGCGGATACACATGGAAATGTAGTGCACTTATTTGAGCGAGAATGTAGTGTGCAACGTAGACATCAAAAAGTAGTAGAGGAAGCACCTTCTGTTGTACTCACTCCTGCTATTAGAGAAGCAATGGGAGAAGCTGCTGTGAAAGTAGCAAAGGCTTGTGATTACGTAGGCGCAGGAACAGTAGAATTCTTATTAGATGATCAGAAAAATTTCTACTTCTTAGAAATGAATACGCGTTTGCAAGTGGAGCACCCTGTTACGGAATTAATTACAGGTATTGATTTAGTAGAGCAACAAATTAAAATTGCTAGAGGAGAAAAGTTAGCTTTTAAACAAGAGGATTTGAGTATTACTGGACATGCCTTAGAATTGCGGGTATACGCAGAAGATCCTTTGAATAACTTTTTACCAAGTGTCGGAAATTTAGAAGTGTATCAACATCCTGTAGGAGAAGGTATCCGAGTAGATGATGGCTTTAAACAAGGCATGGATATTCCAATCTACTATGATCCGATGATTTCAAAATTGATTACCTATGGGCAAACAAGGGACGCCGCTATTCAACGTATGGTGGAAGCCATCAATGAGTATAAGATTGAAGGAGTAGCCACTACCCTAGCCTTTGGTAAATTTGTATGTGAACATGAGGCTTTCGTTTCTGGAAATTTTGATACCCACTTTGTAAAGAATTATTATTCTCCTGAAAAATTGGAGGAATATCGTTCAGAGGAAATTGAATTGGCTGCGGCCTTGGGTCTAAAATTATATTTAGATAATAAAGACCAATTGCAAGTTCCTGATACTACTGTTTCTAATTGGCGGAAGGCTAGGATATAGATAGTTTACGTTTTTCTTAATACTCGGCAACAAGTATGTTTTATAATTTTTCTTTAGAGGCGGCAATTTTGCTCAGGATTTTTGAAAAAATCCTGAGCAAATTTGCCGCCTCTAAAAAACTATATTAAGCTACTGCTTGCCTAATATCAGAACTGGCTTTATATTCATCAATTCTGAAAGATTTAGGAAAAAAAAGAAAATTTAATGAAACAACCAGACTTTAAAAATATACCTTATCAGCGGGTTACCAAAGAAAGTGGAGACAAGGAATCTCCGACTTGGATCAGTCCAGAAGGAATTGAGATACAAGCAAAAGTAGATGCATCCACTATTAAAGATGCAGAACATCTTGATTTTGTCGCAGGCATTGCTCCTAACCTTAGAGGTCCCTATAGTTCTATGTATACTGGTCGGCCATGGACCATACGACAATATGCGGGTTTTTCTACAGCACAAGAAAGTAATGCGTTTTATAGAAGAAATTTAGCGCAAGGTCAAAAAGGATTATCCGTCGCTTTTGATTTAGCAACGCATAGAGGATATGATTCGGATCATCCAAGAGTAGCAGGTGATGTAGGGATGGCAGGAGTTGCCATTGACACAGTGGAAGACATGAAGGTTTTGTTTGATCAAATCCCCTTGGACAAAATGTCTGTCTCTATGACCATGAATGGAGCGGTGATTCCAATTATGGCATTTTTCATTGTGGCAGCGGAAGAACAGGGAGTCGATCAATCTTTGTTAAGTGGTACGATACAAAATGATATTTTAAAGGAGTTTATGGTGCGGAATACCTATATCTATCCACCGCAACCATCCATGAGAATTATCGGAGATATTTTTGAATACACCTCTAAGCACATTCCGAAATTTAACTCTATAAGTATTAGTGGGTACCATATGCATGAGGCTGGAGCTTCTGCGGATATTGAATTGGCCTATACCCTAGCCGATGGCTTAGAATATATTCGAACTGGATTAAAAGCGGGTTTAAAGATTGATGATTTTGCCCCTCGATTATCCTTCTTTTGGGGAATTGGGATGAATCATTTTATGGAGATTGCGAAGATGCGGGCGGCTAGAATGCTATGGGCAAAAATAGTTAAGCAATTCAATCCAACTAATCCAAAATCCTTGGCACTTAGAACTCATTGTCAGACATCTGGTTGGAGTTTGACGGCTCAAGATCCATTTAATAATGTGGCTCGGACGACTATCGAGGCAATGGCTGCGATCTTTGGTGGCACTCAATCTTTACACACCAATTCTTTGGATGAGGCAATTGCTTTGCCAACTGATTTTTCCGCAAAGATTGCCAGAGATACGCAAAAATACTTACAACAAGAGACGGATATTACAAAGGTAGTTGACCCTTGGGGCGGCTCCTATTATGTAGAATACCTTACGAAAGAAATTGCAGAAAAGGCTTGGGCATTAATTGAGGAAGTAGAGGAATTAGGAGGCATGGCAAAGGCTATTGAAAACGGCCTTCCAAAGCTAAGAATCGAAGAAGCGGCTGCTAGAAAGCAAGCTCGTATTGATAGTGGTATTGATAAAATTATCGGTGTAAATATTTATAAAGTTTCAGAAGAACAGCAGATTGATACCTTAGAAGTAGATAACACTGCCGTTAGAAAGGCTCAGGTT
>CALJIY010000294.1 GCA_937973945.1 uncultured Saprospiraceae bacterium
TCCCTGCCTCATCTTCATACAAATGATTGATACTATTCGTAGGAAGACCATCTTTTATAGTGTAGTGATAAATAATTTCTTCAGTTTTAGGATCCATTAGAAATAAGCCATTATTACTAACTATCCAGATACCTTCCTCATTTTGGTAAATTTGTCGCACCCATATCTGTTGATTATTGAAAGACGGTAATTGTGTTACTGTTTTTGTTTTTTTATCAAAATAAAGAAGACTAATTTCCGTACCAATAAATAGTTTATCTGTTGCTTCATTGCGAAATAATACTGTGGCTCCTCTATTGACATCATATACATTTAGCTGACGTCTATCAGCTGAATATTCAAATAGACTATTGCCTCCTGCTACCCAAAGATGATCTCGCTCATCTTTATAAAAAGAAAAGGCGGCTAAGGTCGGTAACTCCATAAATGGCTCTACCTTATTACTAGACAAATCATAACGTGCATTTCCCACATATCCACCAATCCATAATTGATTGTCTGTTTTATAGATACCTCTTAAACTATTTCCTTCTTCAATAATGGTAAAAGGGTTTTTAGTAAGAGATATTTTGATAATCCCGTTCTCGGTAGCCATCCAGAAATTGTTTTGACTATCTACTATTTCTGCGATAGGCTTGATTGCACAATTTTTACATGGAGCATTGATTACTTCATTGCTAAATGAAGCGCGATAAGATTGATACTGAATAATTAGGCTATCTTTTGTTATATGGCCTTGAAAGCCATTATTGGAAGACAATAATTTATAATATAAATCTTCAGAAAAGCTTTCAGGAGTATAGGGTAGGAATTGTCCATCCACTAAGTTTAGAAATTCTATTTTTTGCTTATTAAAATCTTCTGTTTGAATAAGAACTGATGGTGTAGTTCGAATGATTCTATGAGGATAAGAAGGAATAGAATAAGATTGTTCTTTATTTTTAGAAATATTCACAACCTTACCATCATTTAAAAGCCAATAGCTACCATCGGCTGCTTGTTCACATGAGAACACATCATTTAAAACAGCTTCTTGTCGGCTAATAATAACAAAGCCATCATCATATTTATAAATAGTTCCATCTTTAGTACCAATATAAAATATTGCTCTATTGAGTCTATCTGTGCTAAATGCAGCTATGTCTTTAGCAGTAAACAAACCTTTCGTATAATCCCCTATTGATAAAAGTGAATCTGCTTCTAGGTCTATAATACCAACTTTAATCTTATTGCTATAGATTACTTCCCTATACCATAAGTTATTTTGTTGGTCAACAGCAAATTTAACGGCAGTATTCCCTCTAATACCCAGAAAATCAGAAGAATAGCTTTTGAAATGATACCCATCGTAGCGACTAATTGCACCAGGCGTGCTCACCCATATAAACCCTTTTTTATCTTGTAAAATATTTAGAACTCTACGATCTGGTAAGCCTTCTTCTACATTTATATGCTCTACATCAAAGATGTACTCCTGTGCCTGAATAGGTAGCACTATATAGAAAAGAAAAAATAGGTATAGTGTGTTTGTTAGCCTGTTCATGTTTTGCCTATAATAATTCGCTCAAGTGTGTTTCCCTATTGAATATTAGAGGGATAAGATAGTCATCTGTACATCCAAATCCAAAAAAAATGGGATTAATCAATTCCATTTTTTTAACTAAAATGAGTTTTTTCTTACAAAAGGTAGGCAAAATAACTTAAACAGAGGGTTGTTCACAAGTATATGTTACAGGTAGGAAGATATGTTACAATCAGATAGTCCATTAAAAGCCAAACTTGCTGTTTTAAGGCTTGAGTAACAGTCGCCGTTACAAACAACAGTTCCTATTGTCCTTGATTTTAAATGATTGTAGCCTGAGTTAAAATCTCAGGTGCATTCCAGTCATGAGAAGAAAGATATACCGAAGGATGATCTTTCACATATTGATGTACTTGTTCGACCGTTTGCTGAGCAGCTTTATTCATTAAGAGAACATCTGGTATTTCTTGTCGAAGTGTAGATTCATTATAAGTTAGATCTCCTGCTATAATGGTAGTAAGTTTGGCATCTTTTACTAATACAGATTGATGTCCAATGGAATGCCCTGGAGTTGGTATCACTACGATCTTTCCATCGTTGGTTATTTTTTGACTCTTCGGAAAATTTCCTTCTGGACCATCTGAATAAATAATTAAAGTAGGCTGAAACCAGCTGGGCCAATTTTTAGGAAAATAGCCATTACTACGACCTTTTTTACTGCTGGCTAATTCGTATTCTGTTTGAGACACATAAATTGTTGCATGTTCAAAATGGGAGAGTCCACCGATGTGGTCGCCATGCATATGCGTTAAAAGGACAGTAGATATATCTTTTGGCTGAACGCCAATTTTTGCTAGTTGGTGAGGTAGTTCTTCTGATTCTTTTATTCTTGTTTCTACGGCTTTATGATACAAGCCTCCGTTCGGCAAATAATCCTTTTCATAAATTTTTGCGGTTTCTCCTGTATCTACTAATATCAAACCCTCAGGATGTTCAATCAAGGAGCAATAAGTAGGCATCCATTCTCCCCATTTTTGCGTAAAGATGAGTTGATATAATCGAGAAAGCACATTGCTGGCACCTGTTAATTGAAATTGCTTGCAACGAACCGTCCCTGTTTGAAGTAGATGAATTTTCATAATTCTTTGTTTTACACACAAGGCATCTTCCCTACCCGTCGAGCATGTCGTCCACCTTCAAAGTCTGCGGCTAGAAATGCTTTCACAATGTTCAGTGCCATCCGTTTGCTTATAAACCGGACGGGCATGGCTACCACGTTAGCGTTGTTATGTTGTACCGCTAATTCCGCAATTTCTACTTTCCAGGCTAGGGCAGAGCGAATTTGTTGGTGCTTATTAGCCGTAATATTCACGCCATTTCCACTACCGCATAATAAAATTCCTACGTCTGCTTCCCCTAATTCTATACTAGCCATAGTAGGGTGTACAAAATCTGGATAATCAACAGAGTCTAGTGAGTTTGTTCCAAAATCTAGAACAGTATATCCTTGCTTATCCAGCATTCTAATGATACTATCTTTATATGGAAAACCTGCATGGTCGCAACCTATAGCTATTGTTTTAACTTTCATTCTTTTATTTTTTTATTTGCTATCACAAATTAAACACCCTAGAAATGGTAAAGCCTAATCGCACTTCTCCGTTCCCCCAAGTAGTCTGCGTATTAGGGATATAATCTGTTTCCATGATGCCTCTAGCATTGGTCAAATTTATTTGAAAGACATGCCCACCTGTATCTATTTCTAAGCCAAGACCAATTGCTGCTTTTGATGCATCTGTACCAAGAGGAGCCGAAACATCTATTATGATTCCCATTACTTTCGTTATTTGATAACGAGAGGCTACTCCAAAGCTGAACGTTCCATTTGCTTCTTCAAATCCTACAATATTCCGATGTACATAGGAAGGGAAAATTTGTAAAGAGAAACGATCTGAAAATTTTCGAGCTACTAAAATTTGACCAGCGAAAATAAATCGATGGGAAAACTGGCTAAAGTTATTTAAGACAAATTCATTGGTCTCATCTTTAGGCATTGTCGAAATACTATGAACGCCATAAGCCGTCATGGAGATAGGCGAGTCGTTGGATTGGCGTAAGGCTCTATATTTTAAGGTAGTGCTGAGCAACCTATTTAATGGACCTGCTCCTTTTGTTCGATGCAAGCCTACATTCAGATTATCGGTAATACCGTAATCAAACCCAATTAAGATATCTTGTGCATTTTCTAAACCATAAAAAGACTGCCAACCGCCTTTTAAATCTCCAAATCTATGCCCAATTCGCATATCTAATTTTCGTGCTTGTATTGTTTCGACAGAATGGGTATTTATAATTTTTGTGTCTTTAAATGTTCTACGAACATATTCTTGGCTATGCAAGGCCTGAAGACCACTAATAAATACAAACAAATACAATAAATGCTTCATCTAAGGTAGGTTAGTAACAAATAATTGAGATTGCAAATATAAGTAGGTAGGTATAAATAGTAGAGACAATTCGCGAATTGTCTCTATTATTTGTCGCCTAAATGATGAGTCAGATAAGCGATTGGATAGTGGGTGTTTTATTCTGTAACTAGTACATTCTATAATTAGGTTGGCTTCTAGGCTCTATAGATCATACAATTAGCATGCATTCCAGCACCTACAGAAGCCATAACAATCAGGTCTCCTTCTTTAATATTGTGATTCGGTATTTGTTGTTGGTGTATTAAATCCATTAAGGTAGGGATCGTAGCAACAGAAGAATTACCTAAAAACTGAACAGACATCGGCACTAGTGCATCAATATCTCCAGCCACATCATTCATTTTAAAAAGCTTTTCCGCCATCGCTATGATCATCTTCTCATTGGCTTGATGAAAAAGAAAATGATCTACTTTTTCAATAGGAATACCCGCTTTTTTCAAACAACTATTGACTAATTCAGGAACGTGGGTCACTGCATATCGATACACTTGCTTCCCTTCCATTTTAATATAAAGAGATTCAGGTGCATCTTGCTTATAGGATTTTCCCATTTTAAGAAAATCTACTTCTTTATTACAATGTGAGTAACTCTGGTAAGCAATGATTCCTTTATGGTTCGTATTTTCTTGTGCTTGCAAAATCACTGCTCCTGCCCCGTCTCCGAAAAGCATGGTATCTAAATCATGCTTATCAACATACCTAGACAATAATTCCACGCCTATTACTAACACATTTTTTGCCTCCCCAAGTGCGATTCTTCTATGTGCTTGGGTCATCGCTTCTATCCAGCCAGGGCAGCCAAAAATCACATCATAAGCGATACAATTATGATTGCGGATTCCTAGTTGTGCTTTAATCAAGGAAGCCATATTCGGAATAGTATGTGGCTTTGCATCGCCATGCACCATATTACCTGCATTATGTGCAATGATAATTCCATCTAGTTCTTCTCCATTAAGCTGTGCTGATGCTAAGGCTTTTTTTCCAGCCTCTGCGGCAATAGACACACTATCTGCGTCCGGTGTGGCATATCTCCGTTCTTTTATACCAGAAATTTGCTGCAGTTTAGCCGTAATCTCTTTGGTGTCTTTCAGCATAGGTTGCCCATCCTTTTTATAGAAGCTGTGCTGCAAAAAATCTGAATTTGGTACGATACGTTTTGGAAGGCAAGATCCCGTTCCTATAATAACAGAATTATTCATAATTGAAGTAAAATATACTGGGTCGCTGGAGTATTGGAATAGCGAATTTTCGCTATGACGTCCAAGGTAAGTTAATTTCTTAATTAAGCTATCTTTAACCCTGTAAATACTGCATTTCTTTTTGGAATAACTACGAAAACCAAATGGCCATTTTTTAGCCCTTTGAAAGCTCTTGATCCTCTAGATAGGCTTGATATGCTTGTGGAGTGTCCAAATCAATAGCTCCTTTCGGAAAGGGTATGCTTGTTACTAAAGTCCGATTACTACGAATAATTCCTCTAGCGCCTTCATCTGCACGTAAGGCTAATAATTCTGGAAAAAACCGCTTATCCAATAAAGCAGGTACGCCCAATCTGTGGCCATAATCTGAACAGATAATCGGCTTTTGGGTCAAGGTATATTGCTCAATGAGCTGGTTGAAAATAGTGGTACTTAAATAAGGTTGATCGCTTACAGATATGATAATCGCATCTAAATTTGGTGCTTGTTCTAAGAGATATGCAAGTCCTACACTAAGGGTACTCCCCATTCCTTTTTCCCAGTGTTTGTTGATAACAATATTGATTCCTTTAACTTTTCTGGAAAGGACTTTTTGAATGCGTAATGCGTTGGCTCCTAGCACGACTGTTATATGTGCACTTGCAGCGTTTTTCGCAGCGAGGATACTGTGTTCGATTAAGGTTTGGTTATCTTTTATTTTTAATAATTGTTTGGATTGGCCCATTCGGCGAGAGGCGCCTGCGGCTAGGAAAAGAGTGGCGATGTTGGGGGGAGTGTTGATGATTGTTGTTTTTCCACGACTTCGTCATGGGTTACAGGATGTCGTCCCTTCAGGACTGTGAGTTACGGGATGTGGCTAACGTTTTTTGTGCTTCTTTAGCAACAAGCATTAGCAACTGTACAGCTACCTCATCGGACGGCGTAGCCATCCGACGAGGTATCAAAACAGTTTTCTACCCATCCACAAACAAAGCAGAAATAGAACGATGCTCATGCGTATTTCTAATCGCCCGAGCAAATAGCTTAGCCGTAGATAAAACTTTTATTTTTGCAGAAGGTCGTTTTAAAGGGATCGTATCACAAACGATCAATTCTGTAATACTGGAATTTTCAATATTGTC
>CALJIY010000295.1 GCA_937973945.1 uncultured Saprospiraceae bacterium
GTTAAATCGTAATATTTTACTTTAGCGAAACTATCTTTATCCTTTGATTGTAAATAATTCCCTGCTTTAAAATAATTTTCGAAGATCCCCCATTTTTGCATATGGATATTATCATAAACAACAGATTCTTCCTCATTTAAGATAACTTCTAATCTACCTTCTGAAGCAATCACCTCTAAAGTAAATTTATCAGTTCCTACATTTGTTTTAAAATTATGCCCCTTGTCATCTTTCCAGGCACTTGTCTTTAGTATTTCCGTTTCAGAAACATTTACATTTTTTAGTTCTTTCGTCTTCACTCTAATTCTCCCCCCCTTGTCCCAATAAATTTTGAGAACAGGCGGTGCATTATTATCATCTTCCCCAATCAAATCTCTTTGTTCATTGTTCAATCGACCATGTATTTGCATAATGATGACTTTGGAAGGTTTTCCATTTTTTTCTTTGGAAACATCAGCAACAGCTAAAGTACCTTTCATTCGGCCACCTTGGGCGAATGTCCAATTGGTATTATTACTACCTGGCACCATTTGTTCTCTTAGCTCTGTTCTGGAATAAGAGGAATTTCTTGTTGAAGCTCGGGGATAGGTATAGAAAACCAATGAGCCATCAGTAGAATCGTTGTACATGAAATCTTTCAGAACAGGTATATTCGGATAATCTGATATTGCAGGTGGGAATATTTCACTTGGCTTGCCAATTGGTAATGTTACTTTCCAATTAGTAAGATCAATCTTCGGTAAAAAATAATCAACTCCTTCTATTGGTTTAACCTCTTTAGGGATTGAACTAAAGGTGCGACTTGCGCCTCCACATCCAATAAGCGTTATTATAAAAAGTATGAAGAAATAATAACCTAACTTTTTAAATCTTAAACTGGAGTATTTTATAATTTCAAACAAATATTTACTCATTTTAAGTGTAAGTGAAGAAGTTAAAATAATTTCGATCATTTATTTCCTTCGAACCTAACTTTGATAAAAAATCCCAAAGTGAATTAAAATAAATCACCTTGGGATTTTTATTTGAAGTTGTATAATACAACCTCCCATCTATATAACGATAAAACAATAGCATACGCTTCTTGTGATCATATTATTTTTACCCTGCCATCACAAGTAAAAGGAACTAATTAAATTATAACTTCTACTTTATATGACAAAACTAAGATCAAATTAAGCTCGTCTACATTTATCGTTAAGTAACGACGAAATAATAAGTTGGTCATCTGGACGAGAAGATTTTGCTCTCAGTTTTTCTAAAAAAATCCTTGCATAGCCTAGCTACGGAAGTATTTTTTAAGGAAAAATGAGGATGAAAGAGCGAACCCGTAGGGTGAATGTCCAAAGACATTCAAGCGAATGAACCGCAAAGCGGATGGGATGCTTAAATTTCGTCCTAGATGTTCAAGTTATTGTTTTGTCGTTACTTAATTCCGATACTTCCCAATAATAGCCTTCCCTGGAAAAACATCTTTTTCACTCTCCCCATTTTTTACCACAAATTGACCATTGACTAAAACGTACTCAATACCTTCTGAGAACTGTAGCCCTTTAAAGTCAGCTTTGTCAATTACCGTTCTTGGATCAAAAATAGTAATATCTGCATCTGTGCCCACCTGCAGTCGCCCTTTTTGTCGCATCATCGGAGCCACTTTCTCTAAACGCTGAGCGGGCATAATGGTCATCTTTTTTAGCGCTTCCATTAAGGTAATGACTTTTTGTTCTCTTACATACCGACCTAACACTCTAGAAAAAGTACCTGCTGTACGAGGGTGCGCACCAGGCGCATAAGGCATTCCGTCTGAAGCAATCATCGTACTAGAATGTTTTATCCCCTGAACAATCCATTCTGGCTGCATCATATGAATAATGACGATCCCTCCTTTTTTTCTATACTCATAAAAAGTCTTTTCAGTCAATCGCTCACCTGTTGCTTCCCATTGAATAGCGTCGTAGCTAATCCCTAATTTGTCTTTCCAACCCTCTTCAAAAATAGCGGACTCGATGGAGGTAGAGGCGGCGGTATAAGGGTACAATTCAGTAGTAATATCTAATCCTCTTTTTTGAGCATTAGCCACCATTTTTAAAGTAACAGGAATATCCCCTAAAGAAAGACTATTGGCATGAACGATATGCAAAGGCGCTCCACTGGACAAGGCATTGGCAATAGCCTCTTGGATACCTGACATACCAATATCTCTAGTATGAGAAAATATTGGTACCTGCTTTTCGGCAGCCACTTCATAGACCGAATAAATCTCTCCCGCTGAGGCACCTAGATAATAACCTACGGGGACACCAATACCTAAAGCGCCAGCCGAAAGTTCCTCCACTAACATTTCTCTCATCTGCTCAATTTCGGATGCTGATAATATTTGTTGACCAGAACGCCCCATTACATTAATGAGCGTTTTTATGATTTTGGGACTTTCTACTCCTTCCTTTTCTATAATGTCTTTTAGCTCATCTAAGTGATGTTTATATTGCTCCATGGCTAAAGCACGTAGGTGTCCATGAGGAACACTGCCGCCAAAATTCACAATAGAATTGCCTGTTTTTTGTTGAATCCATTCCCTTAGAAAAGGGATGCCTCCTTCCAATTCAAGAGCAGTTGTAACCCCATCTCTGGCTTGATATTGATGTGCTTTATTAGTCATGCCATGCACATGTAAATCTATGAACCCTGGTGCAACTACTAAACCTTCCACATCAATGACTTCCTTTCCATCAATTGATTCAGTAGTGATCTCCACAATTTTATCGCCAATAATGCCAATATTTCGAATTGCATTTAATTCCGTTTCTGGATCAATGACCTGGCCATTTTTTAAAACGATATCGTAAGTAGGAGATTGAGAGAAGATAGGTAGGAAATATAAAATAACTAATAATAAAGAGAGCTGCTTTTTCATGTTCTAATAATTTATAATGAACACGGAGGCACGGAGCACACAGAGAAAAAATCATATAACTCTGTGCGCTCAGTGCCTCCGTGTTCTTAACTGTTCAACATCTAACTCAAAAGCCTCTGAACCTTACAAGCCCATAGATTTGCCAATAATCTCTCGCATAATCTCATTCGTACCACCAAAGATTCGACTAATCCTAGCGCCAGCATACATTTTAGCAATTGGATACTCCCACATATATCCTGCGCCACCATGCAATTGCAAGCAATCATCGACTATTTTTCCATGCATTTCTGTACACCAGTATTTGGCCATGGCAGCTTTTTCATTAGAGAGCTTGCCTTCATTCAATTCTAAAATACATTCATCAACAAAAGTTCTAGCAATGGTAATCTCTGTCTGTGCCTCTGCTAATTTGAAACGAGAATTTTGAAATTTACCAATCGGTCTGCCAAAAGCTTTTCGTTCCTTGACAAAAGTCAAGGTATCTTCTAGTGCTTGCTCTGCACCCGCCACGGCACCTACTGCAATAGATAAACGTTCTTGCGGTAAATTATGCATGAGATAATAAAACCCTCGACCTTCCTCGCCCAATACATTTTCTACAGGAACTTTAACATCTCTAAAAAATAGCTCCGCCGTATCCTGTGCTTTCATGCCAATTTTTGCTAAATTTTTTCCTCTTTCAAAACCTTCCATGCCTCTTTCTACTAGTAGCAAAGTCATTCCTTTATGCCCCGCTTCTACATCTGTTTTAGCAACCACCACGACTAAGTCACTTAATATACCATTCGTAATATAAGTCTTGGCACCATTCAAAATATAATGATCGCCATTCTTGACAGCCGTCGTTCTGGTACCCACCAAATCACTCCCAGCATCAGGTTCTGTCATAGCAATAGCCGTAATAATTTCTCCGGAAACAATTCCTGCAAGCCACTTATCTTTTTGTGCCTTGGTAAAGTAGGTTTCAAAATAAGGCGCCATTACATCATTCTGTAAAACAAAACCTGGGCCACCCACGCCTAACTTTATCATTGACTCTGTCACAATAGAATTGTATCGAAAATCTTTAATGCCCATACCGCCATATTCCTCCGGCATATCCATGCATAGCATCCCCATGGCACCCGCTTTTTTCCAGATGTCTCTATCCACAATACCATCTTTTTCCCACTTTTCTGCATGTGGGACTGCTTCTTTCTTTAAAAAGTTCTCTACTGCTTCTTTGAACATTTTATGTTCTTCCGTTAAAATTTTGTCTTGCATATGATTGCTGTTGCTTTTATGAGTGAA
>CALJIY010000296.1 GCA_937973945.1 uncultured Saprospiraceae bacterium
AAAAATAAACTCCTCCGCAACAAGATCCGGTATGATGTCAATTCGTTCCATCATATATTTAGGTTGTTCCAAGAGATTTACTAGTAAGACCGTCTTACCTCTACCGACCAAATCAACCAGTGCATCTTCCATGGCATACAAGCCAGATTGATCCATATACGGGGCCTTTCCCATTCTAATAATAACCGTTGAGGCCGTTAATGGAATTTGTTGAACAAGTTGTTGGAAGTTATTAGTGGATCCAAAAAATAAAGGACCATTCACATGCTTGATGAACACTTCCTCTTTTAAGTTCGCAGGAAATCCTTTTTCATCTGACCAGGATTCTTCTTCCCTTAATAGGGTTATTTTTGATTGTTCAGCCGTCAAATCTCCGATCTTCTTCATAAACATTAAAGAAGCAATCACTAATCCGATCCCTACTGCGTATACCAAATTCCATACAGAAGAAAGTACCAATACAATTAACATAATAGCTACCTCAGGCTTAGGCATATAAGGGATTGCTTTTAATCCTTTATAATCCATTACCCCAATACCAACAGTAATTAAAATACCTGCTAATACGGCTGCGGGAATTCTAGAAGCGACAGGCCCTAATGCCAACAAGATCACTAATAATAAAAGACCTGCAATCATACCTGATAATTTGGTCTTACCACCTGCATTAATATTAACGACTGTTCTAATCGTTGCCCCTGCACCAGGTATCCCTCCGAATAAAGCAGCGATAGAGTTACCAATACCTTGACCTATTAATTCTTTATTGGGTTCGTGCTTGGTCTTTGTCATGTTATCTGCTACCACAGAGGTCAATAAGGAATCAATAGCACCTAATAAAGCTAAAGTAATAGCCGTAAATACATAGGGGGCAATACTAGCTAGATCTAAATTGGCAAAGATGCCCAATTGTGGAATAGGTAAACCACTTGGTATTTGCTCTATAGCCCGATAATCTAAACCAAAGCCTACCGCTATACCAGACATGACTAGCAAGGCAACTAGCGTACTAGGAACAGCGGTCGTAATGCGTTTAAATCCATAGATAATAAATATGGTTCCTAGTGCCAACAAAAATTCCAACCAACTAATATTACGAACGGCCCTTGGAAAAACTTTGAGCGCACCTATAATTCCGGAGGACTCCTTCCCTGCTAAAGTTTGCGCCTCTCTAAGAATATCTGCTTGCGTAATTCGCTCTGCTCTTTTAATGGTTTCCTTAAAATCTTCTAATACTAAAATGCCTTCCCCTGCTTCCTCTTTAAGGATATTATCTAATATAATTTCCTCGGCAAAGGGCTTAAATTGGTTGACATACTCTGTATCCTCTTTAGGATAATAACCTAAAGATGGGAGTATTTGTGTAATTAGAATAATCACCCCAATGGCAGTCATAAATCCAGATACTACAGGATAGGGAATATACTTGATATATTCTCCTAAGCCTATAAACCCTAAGCCTATTTGTATTAATCCAGATAATAAAAACACAATTAAGATGGCAGGGAGGGCTTTATTGACATCGCCATCGAAACTAGCCACAATGCCTGCAATAACCACCATACTCACCGCCGTCATAGGGGCAGTAGGTCCAGATATTTGGGTGGGTGTACCTCCAAAGAGGGCTGCAAAGAAACTAATGAAGATGGCTCCATAAAGTCCTGCACTAGGACCTAGTCCAGAACTCACCCCAAAGGCAAGGGCTAAAGGTAAGGCTACTATACCAGCAGTGATACCACCGAAAAGGTCTCCCTTAAAGTGTGTAAAATCAAATCCAAACTTGTTTTTCATGGTAATATTTATATGGTCATTTTTTTAAAACCATACAGGTTTCAAAATCGTTTTATTTGATCATTTTAAAAACAAAATATTCGAGCATTTTTTCTAATTCTTCTAGTTTTCCATTCACTAATTTAACATCCGTCAGAGAAGGGATATGTTCTGCTAAATACATTTGATTGTTAGACATCTCCAACATGTTAGTCGCTAGAGTACAAGGATAAGGAAAATCAGGGTTGATCGACTTAATAATATTACTAATTTTTTTATTCAAAGCCTTATATGGACTGAAATAACCCAATTTATTTTCTTCATCTACTTGGTGGATATGGTAGGACTTTACGCCTTCGTTGACGACAATTTGATGCAATAAATCTCTATCAACATATTCAGCTGGAGTAGCTAATCGTATTGTGTCTACTAATGTCTTTACGGCAATCTTGAGTTGCTTTTCAGGATCCGTGATATTCATCGTATTGAATCCGATTCGAAAGTCGACCCATTCCCAATACCAAGATACCAAATAGACTAAAAGTAAATGCTTATTTTCAAAATATCGATAAATGGAGGCTTCTGTAGACCCCATTCTAGTTGCCAATTTTTTAAACGTAAAATCTTCAATTCCGATCTCATTAATGAGTTCGATACTATGTTGAATGAGTTTCTTCCCCAGTTTTGTATCTTGAGGGTCTCTTATATACAATTGTGGGTTAACCTTAATTTGAACCGATACAGACATAAGTTAATCTTGTATGTGATGGTCTAGAATTGGCAGACCGATTATATGCAGTAAAGGGACTAGGAAAAAAATAACTGCACCATAACGGATACTTTATTTATTGCCTACTCCCTAATCAAATTAAGTAACAAAAAAAAAATAACGCTGTGATTTGGACAAATACCTACGATCCTTGAAGATGTTTAAGAATGAATTGATAGGTAGGTAGGGAAAATAAATTCGTCCAGATCACAGCCTTATTCTTTCAAGGTTACTAAAGAAAGCTAACCTTACCCGTTTCAACAGAATACATTGCCCCTACAATATCAATTTCTCCTTTTTCGCACATCTCATTTAAAACAGGGCTATTTTCTTTAATATCTTTAATGGTCAATTTCACATTCTTCTTTGCTACTCTATTCACAAACTTTAAATTTTTTGAATTTCTCTTTTCACCAGTTTTTGTCTTGACTGATTTAACAGCAGGCTGTATTTTATCCAACATTTGAGTTAGATTGCCTAATTTGGCATTATCACAAGCGCCTTTTACTGCTCCACAAGAGGTATGTCCCATTACAACAATCAACTTAGATCCTGCTAGCTTACAAGCAAATTCTAAACTACCTAAAATATCTTCATTAGAAAAATTACCCGCTATTCGCGCGCTGAATAGGTCGCCTACTCCTTGATCAAAAACTATTTCTGCTGGGATTCTAGAATCTATACAGCTCAAAATGGAAGCAAATGGATATTGACCCTTAGTTGTATCTTTTACCTGTGCTTGCAAATCTCTTTGGACTGGGGTTTGATTCACGAACCTCCTGTTTCCTGCTTTTAATAATTCCACAGCTAGTTGAGGGCTGATTTTTGCTTGAGTCTTTTTAGTTTGAGTAGTGGTGTTATCAATTTTTACAGATGCCATAATGTTGAATTAACTTGTATTAAATTAAGGTATTAATTAATAAGTGACAAAAATAGAATACTATATTTTTGTATAGAAATTGTTTAAAAATGAATTGATGCACCATTTGCAAGTCATTGATTTCTAGGACTTACAACTGATGGCAGAATACATTATTAAACAACTTTATAGTAATAATAATATAAAAATAAGCTATTACTTCGTAAAATTATAGTATTACTATCATTTAAGCAAGAAGACTGTCTTTTTTGTTTAAATAAACCCATTCTGCTTCTTCGACCTTATCAAACACATGCCAATCCGCTTATTTCAATTAATTAGATGTACCTTCCCTTCAAGATTTTCCAATTTCTCTACCAAGCACCAATAAATGGACTTATTTTTAACGGTGACTTATGTAGTGGTGGTCTTTTCTATTATCGTTCAAGGTTTGTCTATTGGCGCAGTAGTTACTAAATTGTTAGGAGAGGAAATGATGCAGCCTACGGAGGGTGGACATTGAGGCGAAAATACAAATCTCAAAATACAAATCTCAAAATACAAATCTCAAAATACAAAATACAAGATTGATTTAGGATAGACCCTTATCAGCCAGACAATATACCAATTAACCAACTAATTTTAGCATGAAATTAGATTTTTCACATGTAGACATCAGCAAAGGCTTGGCACAA
>CALJIY010000297.1 GCA_937973945.1 uncultured Saprospiraceae bacterium
AACTAATAAAACCCAACAATGAATTTTGAAAAGAAAGTAGCTTTCGTAACAGGTGCCGCATCTGGTATAGGAAGAGCAACGGCTATCAAATTAGCGCAACATGGAGCGATTGTGATTGTAACGGATATAGATGAAAAAGAAGGACAAGAAACCGTGAATTTGATCCATCAAGATGGAGGAACTGCTAAATTCTATTCCTTAGATGTAGGAGATAAAAATGCGATCAAAACAACGATGCTAAAAGCCATCGAAGATTATGGCCCAATTAAATTAGCCGTTAATAATGCAGGGATTGGTGGGGTTCTGGCGCCTGTACATGAGGTGAAAGATGCCGATTGGGATCGAATGATGCAGATTAATTTAACCAGTGTTTTCCAATGTATGCGAGAGGAGATTAATTGTATGTTGCATCATGGAGGTGGCAATATAGTGAACATTTCTTCTTTAGCAGGTTTAAATGGTTTTAAAGGCAATGCCCCTTATAGTGTTGCCAAGCATGGTGTAATAGGCTTAACGAGATCGGCTGCGCAAGAGTATGCCACTTTAGGTATTCGAGTGAATGCAGTCTGCCCCGGTTTCACCGAAACGGCTATTATTCATGAAGACATGCGCGATTTTGTAAACAAGTTAACGAAAGTCCGAGTGCCTATGCAAAGAATAGGCCGACCAGAGGAGGTAGCCAATACCATCGCTTGGTTGCTAAGTGAGGAGTCTTCCTACGTGAATGGTACTTATATGGAAGTGGATGGGGGAATGCAAGCAGGTTAGGTCTTAAATAACAAATAACAAATAACAAATTTCAAAAAGTGGTGCTGGCTAGCATCAAGTTTTGGAATTTGGGATTTAAAATTTGGGATTTAAAAAAAATACCCCCACTTCAATAAAGAAGCAGGGGCATGGATAGCAATGGTCTTGATTGCTGACGACTATTCAGCTTTAGAGTGTGTTGGCAACATCCTATTGCCAACATGTAAGATGCCTGTTACCTTCTAAAGTTTAGTAAACTTATGAAGGAGTGGTTTTAAGTCGCCTGCATCAATACTAATAAAATAGATTCCATCTTTATAGTCTTTCACATTGATGAGGAGCTGTTGGTAATTGGTGTTATCTACTGCTTGACGATGTATGGTTTGTCCAATGCTATTGTAAATAGTCAGTGTAGCATTATCCTTAAGCATATTATTCAAGTCAATAGTTAACTGATCGCTTACTGGGTTCGGATAGGCAGTCATTGATGGAATCGAGGAGCCTTCTCCAATTTCTACTACCATATCACCGTAGGTATTGTCTTCTAGTATTTCTATCGTGGTTTCATTAGATGATCTACTTTGACTAACAACCTGATTTGACAAGCTGGAGGAAATGACTACTGAGTAATCCTCCACTTCCCCATAGTTAAACCCGCCACAACTGTTAGCGTATCCGCCATTTTTCATTGCCACTCGCATGACTGTTTTACCAGGCTTAGCAGTTGGAGGTACACGGAAGTTGATTCTTAATGGCTTCGTATGGCTGAAGTTGAAAATCTTTTCATTACTATCTAAAAAGTCTCCATCTTGATTGTAATCAATCCAAGTCGTCCAATAGGTTCCATAAGGTCCGCCATTATAGGCAGGAGATACATTAAGTGTTTGGATGGAATTTGCAGCCATAGTTGTAGATAGGTTCGTAAAATCACCATATCCACCATTTCTACCTGAGGTGTTGTTGATACTGCCACAACTAACTTGGTTAATCCATAAATATTGATCAAAAATACCTTTTGAACTACATACCTCTTGTCGAGGCGCAGTGCATTGATTAATCGTTATATTGAAAGATTCTGTAGCTGTATTTCCACAAGCATCTGTTGTTGTGTATGTAATGGTATGTACACCTGGCGGGAATACACTTCCATTTTCAAGCCCCGTAGTCTGCTCAAGGTCTAAACAGGGTACTTCAATGATAAACTCTTTTGATACAGTTCCATCCACATCATCCCATTTTCCATTAGGAAGCATCTGCACATAATCTTGATTATTCAAGTTATTAGGCTGATTGGTCTCCCAGTTGGTATAGGCGATTGGATCACCACTAACCCATTGGTAGTTCCCTTCTGAAACTCTATCTGTAAATCCGATATAGGCATATTGTCCTTGTAAGAAATCAGCGATAGTGGCATTTTCTGCCGCATCATTGATACATGCTAAATACCCGCCGATATTTTCTGCCATAGCTTGTCCTTGTTGCCAATTTCCGGCACCAACAGAACAATAGTATTGGTGTCCTTTGTATCGACCCATGTATATATAGCCCTCCATATTTTCTTGTGGTGGACAATCATCACAACAGCTAGAAGGATATGGTCCTGTCCAAGCAATCCTAGCACCTCCCAAATGATCGTAACATTGTACGGTAATATCATTAGGCATATGCAGCGTGATAGAATTGTTGACCGTCACGGTAAAGCTACATTCTTGTGTTTGGCCACAGTCATCAATCATTTCATATCTTACAGTGGTTGTTCCTACAGGGAATTCGCTTCCGTTTAAAGGCCCTTCTATTTGATTAACATCAATACAAGGAATCTCTACAATGTATTCCAAAGGATCCGTTTTGTGCGTATCATTCCAAGTACCATCAGGTAACATCTGCGTATAGTGCTGATTGCCACCACTGTTATTCGGCTGATTCGTATACCAGTTAGTATAGTTGACTGGATCATTATTTGACCAATAGAACGTTCCTTCACTGCCATAATCTGATAACCCGATGTAGGCTTTTTGATTGTTTAATCTGGCTGCTAAGAACGCATTTTCTGCTGGATCATTCACGACTGCCAAGTAACCTCCGATAGCTGCTGCCCCTTGTCTAGCCACTGGCCATGGTGCAGGATCTTTTGAACAATAATAACGGTGTCCACCTCTTTCTCCCATAAACACAAACCCTGCAAGCTCCGTCTCAGATGGACAAATAGAACAACAAACATCTCCACTAGGTGGCTCCCAAGAAACTAAAGATTGACCAACTTCATCATCACAATCTACTACGATATCAGCTGGACAAGCTTGGGGTGTAAGACTAGCACCTATACTAGCATTTGTCATGATGACATTAAAAGTACACGAAGTCGTATTGTTACAATCATCTGTAGCAGATAAAGTGATAGTAGTTGTTCCGGTTACGAAATCACCATTGATATCCTCAGAACTTATAACACTAACATCTGTATCACAATTATCCGTTGCAGTAGGCAATTCTAAATTGATTCTGCCTACAACAATACAACTGCCCGTTATTTGCTGACTGACATCTGCTGGACAGGTCAAGCTAGGAGGAGTAGTATCTTCTACTGTGATTACTTGTGTTAAGGTACTCGTATTATTACAAGCATCTGTTGCGGTCCAAGTACGAGTAATGGTATTACCAGCACATCCACCTGTTGATTCTACTTCTTCAAAGCCTACAACAATAGTAGCATCACAATTATCGGTAGCCGTAATATTTGTTGGAACAGTTGGGATAGCTCCACACTCTACGGTAGTGCTAGTTGGAACACCTATGATGGTTGGCGCTTGTGTATCCGCAATGATAATTTCTTGCTCTGCCGAGCTTGTATTTCCACATGCGTCCGTTGCTGTCCATCTTCTTACTAAGGTATAATTATTAGCACAAGTTCTATTTTCTTCAAACTCTTCAAAAGTAACGGTAAGTCCTGTGTTACAAGCATCATCGGCTGTAACAGTAGCAGCAGCAGGCACTTCACCACAGTTGACTTTTACATCATCTGGAACACCAATTAAACTTGGTGCAGTATTATCAGAAATAGTAATCGTTGTGATGAAATTCGCAGCCGTATTGCCACAGTCATCCGTTGCGCTCCACATAATGACCCGTTCTGCACTACCGGAGCAAGCTCCTAGTATGGTTTGATCACTTACTTGTGTAACCGTCACTTCGCCACAGTTATCAGTAGCAATTGGTGCTACCGCAACATAAGGCGCATCTCCGCAATTAGCTGTTTCATCTAAACTTCCTGTCGCAGTAGTCCATGTAGGTGCTGTATTATCTACCACAGAAATAGTCGCATTTGTTACCACTTGATTGCCACAACCATCTATTGCCGTAAAGGTAACGGGGACGAATGCACCACATACAATATCAAACTTAGGACAATCATGGAACCAAGTTAAGTCGCCACAATTATCTGAAGCCGTAGCACCTCCATTTATAGCAATCCATGCCTCCATCGTCGCATCAGGATCAGGATCTGCACAATCTATCACTAAGTTATTCGCAACGGAAAGTAAGAGTGGGGTAGTCCGATCTCTCACCCTAATGGTTTCTGTTTTTGTAGTCGTATTACCACAAGCATCTGTAGCTCGCCATTTTCTATGAACCTTATAGGCAATCGGGCAAATACCTTCTTCTTCCGTTTCTCCTTCAAAGGTCACGGTAACATCTGTACTACAATTATCTTTTGCTTGAGGAGTAGATAGCGGAGGAACACCACCACAGTCTACCGTTATTGTTTCTGGAAAATTAACCCATTCAGGATCTGTGTTATCTCGAACTCTAAATACTTCGTTCTTTTCAATAGCATTGCCACAAGCATCTTCTGCTCTCCATCTTCTAAAGAGATTGTAAGAACCTTCGCATGCTCCTGCATTTATGGTTTCGCTGACAATAGTAACGGTTACCTCTGGATCACAAAGGTCAATTGCCGTTGGTGGAATAGTATCAATTGTTACACCACACTCTACGACGGTCGGTTCTGGGAAATTAGACCATTCAGGCTTTGTCGTATCTTTAAAAGTAAGCGTGTGTTTTCTTGTTCTAAAATTACCACAAGCATCTTCCATCTTCCAAGTAGTAACCAACTTGTAGTGACTATCGCAAGATAATGGAATGGTTTCTTGACTAGATGTAAAACTTACATCGCCACAATTGTCTGTTCCTGTAGGAGGAAGAATATTTGGAATGGTACCACATTCCACAATAGCATTTTCAGGAAAACTTGTCCACTCCGGTTTAGTAATATCTTTTACATTCACCTTTTGCTTTCTCGTACGTCTGTTTCCGCAATCGTCTTCTGCTTGCCACTTTCTATAAATAGTATATTGACCTGGACATTCTCCTGCTACAATCTCGTCTTCTCCAATTCTACTTACGCTTACAATAGAACTACAGTTGTCTGTTGCAGTAGGCGCTACAGGGCTTGGAATATTATCGCAATCGGCAGGTATCGTCCAATCAAATTCACCCCAATCAGGTTTGATCGTATCAATAGTAGTAATGGTCGTTATAAAATCTGTACTAACATTTTGGCAAGCGTCCGTTGCTCTCCAAGTAATGACTTTAGTTGATTCCCCTTCACAGGCTCCTGCTGTTGTCTCCTCATTTACTTTTTCAACTAGGATGTCATCCCCACAATTATCGATCGCTACTGGAGCAGTCTCACAAGCATTCGTAGAGCTACTTCTACTAGAGGCAATGGTACCTCTTAATTCTTCATCTTCTTCAGTTGACGTCGTGCCATCGCAATCTATTTCACAATCTAAACTTCCCGCAATAGTCACCCAGGTTGGAGGCGTCGTATCTACTATTGTAATGGTTTGCTTTCTAGTTCGTCTATTTCCACAAGCATCTGTAGCTCTCCATTTTCTGATAATTTTTTTACTATTATCACAATCGCCCGCTTCTTCTTCTGTATCCACTATGCTAATATCTACCATATCATCACAAGCATCTGTAGCAGTTGGCTCGGCTGTCGGAAGTGTCGCATCACATTCAATGGTGATGTTCCAATCAAATGCGTCCCAATCAGGTTTGATGGTATCAATAGTAGTGATGGTGGTCGTAAATTCAGAACTTGTATTACCACAAGCATCTGTTGCTTGCCAAGTAATAACTCTAATAGTCGTGCCATCACAAGCGCCATCAGTAGAGGAGTCTCCAACCTTGGAAACAATTAGATCTCCCCCACAATTGTCCGTCGCAACAGGAGGTGTTTCACAAGTATTAGAACGGCTTCTGCTAGACGCAACAGGACCTCTTAATTCTTCATCTTCTTCATTAGGAGTGGAACTAGAACAATCTATTTCACAATTCAAACTTCCTGCAACAGTCACCCAAGTAGGAGCGGTATTATCAACTACGGTAATCGTTTGTTGTTTTTGTGTATTATTTCCGCAGGCATCTGTTATGCTCCAAGTTCGTTTTAGAGTATAGTTATTATCGCAAGTCCCATCCGTTCTTTGTTCAGTATAGACAATATTATCAACAAGCAGTGTAGCATCGCAATTATCAGATACACTTATATCTGATGGTGCTGCTGGAACATCATCACAAGATACTACCGTATTAGTTGGTATATTAGTTAAGACAGGTGCTGTACTATCTTCTAAAGTGATTATCTGTGTACAAGTTATTTTTTGATCTGGTGCAGTATTAAAAAATGCGGTCCAAGTTCTAGTAATATTCTTAGGACCATTACATTGTATTTCTGTACCAACTACATCTGAATATTCTATAGTAACGGGACAGGCTGCCGTATTCTCTGGAGAAGTAGCCATGCCTGTAACCGAAGGATCCGTAGAGGTATTCGGACAACCAGTGAAATCATCAGGACAGACGATTGTCAAAGTATTCTCGGCATCCAATGGAACAATAAAATCTTCCGCTTGTGTATTGGCAAACCACCAAGAGTTAATGGTATTGAAATTACCATAAATGTCCTCTGAAGATTGACCTGGTGCTTCTGTCCATCTATGACATGGACCTATGCAGCCATTCAATCCATTAGTAGTTTCTCCACTAATATTATTATTCTCCGTAATAGCGGAGTCATCGTAATATAATTTTTGAACACCTAAATTTTCTGTGATCGTTTCTACTATAAAACCGTCATCATTATACTCTGCATCATATACTGGGAAATGATAAATACCTTGAGAATAAAAACCAGAAATTTTTAAACTACCATCATCTAACATATTACCGTCACCATCTCGTCCATCCCAAGGAATACAGGCTTCATAATTGAAACCATCAACTTGAGGCGTTGTCACTAAATCATTATCGGTGATAGTATAACTTAGTAATACCTCGGAAGAATTGTCCAATATGCCGTTTCCATTAGCTCCTTCTATTAACAAATCAATTTGACCTGTTTGCGTAGCAACAACATTGAGACATCTATTGCCAGGGCAGCCAGTTAGTAAAACAGGTGCTGCTTGAAATGCTCCGATTACAGGCGGTATACAAATGGCAGGATCTGGAATATTTAAAAAGACAGGTAATTCAGCATTAGAGGCATTGGCGCCTTGAACAGAAAGTCGGTCCGAATTTACTACGCCTGTAGCAGCGGTCCCTGTTGTATTAAAAGCCACATTAAAGGAACCTGCACGGAAACCAGATTCTTGATCCGTGTAAGTTCCATTAGGTCTAGTATTCGTTTGGCTATTGAAATCAATTTTAGTGACAAATCCATCTGTCGAACAAACATAAAAAGCACCGTTGAACGCTCGTTCAAAGTTACCTCCTAAATCTCGCTTGATACTAACTGCCCAGTTGTTTGACCAGACTCTACCTGTTAATGGTGCAGCATTACAATCTGCTACTGTTACGTCGAAGTACTCAACGTAATGACCAGCATCTGTATTTGCATAATTAGGATTAGTTGAATAGAATTCAATAATATAATCCCCAGTAGCGGTAAATCCACAAGCACTTAGGTCTAGCTCAAATGCAACATATCCACCTGCGCCAATTAATTGGCTTGGGCCATTGATGGCTGCTGTTCTAGTACTTAGATTAGCAGTGGAGGCGTCTAGTTTTTGCCAAACATCTCCGTTAGTATCCGTATAATCACCGAAGCAACTTGGATTGGTAGCGACATTGCCATTAGGATCTAGAATTCTGAACATCAATCCCGTAATGGCAGAATTTGGATCGAAGTTCCGATTGGCAAGGGGAACACTAAATCCAAAATAAGCTTTCTCGCAAGCAGCATCTTGAATATTAAAATGAAATTTTGAATCGGAATCTTTCCAAGCAAAAAAGCCATAGTCTCCTCCTGTAGTTGAAGTGCCGGCACCTATATATAATGCCGCTGCATCATTTGGTGAAGGTGCAATGGATAAAATTCCCTCTGCTTTTCCAAGCGTGTTAACCAAAAGCAATAGCATTGCAATGATCGGCATCACCTGGAATGTGTTAAGTAATTTTTTTTTCATGGTTAGTGTTTTTGTTAACTAACAGTATGTAAAATATTGAGCTAAAAAATTTCCAATCAATATGTTGTAATTGATGGTATTGAATGAGTTTTATTTATCAGAGATACATGCAAGAACGCCTCATCCATAGTCGATTGAAGCTATAGTAAGCGCAATAGATAGCCAGTGGTTAGTCCCGACAATGGGATACTAACAAGCTATGGGTATAAGTAATTTTAGCTACTTATAGTAGATGTATCTCGTAGATTAAAATATATGGAACACGGTGTAATGACTTATTGATAGAAAAAGATGACTATCAATTACTGGTAAGATTAGCGTAAATTAAATCGAATTGCCATGGAATAGAGCACGAAAGTATAGTGTTATTTGACGACAAGGGAATCAATATAATTGATGGCTTGCTCATTTGTAAAACAGGCGATTGATGAATTCTACGTTAAATCGGTTTTTAGTAGAAATAGATTGTCTAGAATCTATTTCCATAAAATGAAGTTGTTTAAGGATGTAATTTAGCGTCCAAAAATCATAGTGTAAGGTTCTGAGAATTACTTTTTAAGCCGCATGGCAGAGCTACGGGGCTTAAAAAAGTCTTTTTCAGGTTCTTACAATATGTTTTTTGGGACTGAAGGACATTTTTAAACAACTTCAATAACTGAGTCTGGTTTTTGTCATATTGCATCGAGTAAATTAAATCGGTAAAAACTGCTGTACTAAGATATGCGCTTAAAAATAAGACTACATTCTATTACTAAAGTACATAAATCGAGTAGTAATTCGTTCAAGAATACTGTTAAGATGACCTGTTTTGCTAATACATGTCATTTAAATCAACGGTTTCAGTATAGTAGCAAGAGCTTAGGAACGAGGTATAAATAAAGTTTACGATTTAAAATGAAGATTTTTTACTTTAGACAACTTGAAAAAATGAGATTTTATCTGGTGTAAATGAACATTTTTTTAAGGCAGTATAAAGGACAAAAGACCATTTTAAATGTAAAAGTTATTTGTGCGTCGTTCCTTAATAGTGCTAAAAAGTATAGATCTAGAAAACTCTTGCTAGCTAAATCGGTTTAAAATAGGTTACGGTAATCTTTAAATCGGTTTTACTTAAATTTGGTTTGATTACCTCAGTTTAATTGGGATGACCTCTTCCTTAGTTTGGTTGAAAAAAATTGTAAGATGTCCATATAACAATATTGAGTTTGGTTGTTGCAAGTGATAGTAATGATCTACTTTTTAGAAGGATGAGCCGAACAAGAAACCTTAAAAATCTATCTTTTATACTTAAATCGGGTGTTGGTTTATTTGTTTGAGCCATTTCGTTAAAAATCTTGTAATCGGCTCATCCAGACTAAAAAACTGTTTTACTGAGATCAACTTTCAATGAATGTATCTTGGGAAATATAAATGCTATTGTAAAGCATTATTTATTTTTAAAGTTGTAATTGGCAAGTAAATCTGCTACTAGAGAATGATGTAGCTGTGGATATAACCCAAGCCTAGAAAACGCTATTGGGTGATTACTTAGGGAAATTTGATGCTTGTTTGTCATAGTCGTTTGTTTTGTAAGATTCGTAAAATGTGTTTGGTTTGATAATTAGTAAACACACCTTAAAGAGTCCCTAGTATCTCTGATTTCACAGAAAAAATTATTTTTCACAAAACCTTAACGGAAAGAATGGCTTTTTGTCTTTTTTTGACATTTTGTTAAGAAAAGATGGGGAAGAATTTAGTCGGGAAAGATTGTAAGTGCTTGAGAATGAATTAGTAGGAAGGCCAGTGATTTTTTTTATTTGAGAATGGAAAATTGATAATTGAGGCGGCTTGGATACGATAAAGGCTAAGTATTTAGTGATTAGAGGCACAAAGTAATGCTTTGGGCAAGTGAACATTTATCTTACTTAGAACAGTGAAAAGCGAGAATTTTGAATGGAGAATTGAGATTAAATCGTTTCCAAAAAAACGAAATGTCGATGTTTGTAAACGAAATCTATTTCAATTCTCCATTTTTCATTCTCCATTTAGGCAAACTATTCAAAGGCCAAAGAAACCATTTGGGCCACAACAGCAGGCTTTTCCACGCCATCAATTTCCACGATCACATCCCATGTCGTTTTGATTCCATTCTCGCCATAATCTTCTACATTCCCAACGGTACATTTAGCCCGTAGTTTACTTCCCGCAGGTACAGGATGTGGGAAACGCAATTTGTTCATTCCATAATTGACGCCCATCTTCGCACTTTTAAGGCTAAGGGATTTTGCTATAAATTCAGGAAGCAGCGAGGCAGATAAGAAGCCATGGGCAATAGGTCCTCCGAAGGGAGATTCCTTTTTGGCTCTTTCCACATCTATATGTATCCATTGAAAATCAAGTGTCGCTTTAGCAAAATCATTAATCATTTCTTGGGTTACAGTAATCCAGTCTGTAGCTGGTAATTCCTGTCCAACCATAGTTTTGAAGGTGGCAAAATCTTTAACTTCCATATTTTGTAGGTTTAGTGATTAATTATAGGAGCATAATAGTAGTTTGATCTTGTTTGTTTAAACAAATTAAATGCAATAATCAAACACATAGGCACATAGTAAACATAGGCTATGTATACTATGTGCCTATGTGTTTTGGACAAATTCTAATGGTGTACTTCTTGTCTTAAATACTTAGCTATTATCCTACCTTGAGCGAAAATTCGCTTGGCGAAATTAAGTATAATTAGGCATTTATTTAGAATGACAGCATTTTTTTTAAGACATTTAGGCTTTTTAGAGTAGAGAAGCGAGAGCAGAGAATAGAGACTGATTCCGTTAAAAGACTTTTCAATTTTAATCGTGATGGGTCTCTACTCTCTGCTCTCTACTCTCTGTTCTACTTAAAGACATCTATAAAATGAGCCAGCCAGATAATTATTTAGATAAAGAATTTCAGATAACAAAAGATTTCCAGCGGTTCAATCAGAAGAATGATATATTCAACCGAGCCATGTGGGATGATACGGTCGATCCAAAGAAATTCTTTATTAGTTATGATATCGCCAATTATGCCCCCAAGAAATCAAAGGGTTTTGACCATTGGGATTATGCGATGCGCAATGCGAGTTGGCATATGACGGATGTGGTAGGTGAAATGAAATTTAAAACCGAAGGTCGGGTAGAGGGCTTTACGGACTATTATTCGATCCAAACAGCTGGACCACCTAGCAAAGCGATCTTACCTTCTTTGGAAGAAACGACTAGGCGAATCAAAAAAGCCGCTACGGCTTTAGGGGCAGGGATGGTCGGTATTTGTACATTAGATCGGCGATGGGTATACACGAATAATTATAGTCGTAAAGATCAAACCAATCCGAAGTTAGATTTACCTGCCTCTTTGAAGTACGCAATAGTTTTAATACTTCCGATGGATTATGATTTGAGTAAAACGATTCCTTCTGCCTTAGGAGGCTCCACGACTGGCTTAGGCTATGCGAGTAGCCTTAATACCGCCAATGCCCTAGCGCAATTTATCACGAATTTGGGCTATGAAGCAATCGCTTCTTTAAATGATACGGCCTTGAATATACCTATGGCAATAGAAGCAGGTTTGGGAGAGTATGGTCGAAATGGTTTACTAATTACGCCAAAATATGGTCCAAATGTTCGGATTGCAAAAGTGATGACGGATATACCTTTAGCCATAGATCAACCCATCTCTTTTGGAGTGAAAGAATTCTGTGGCCATTGTCGAAAATGTTCAGATGGCTGCCCTGTAAAAGCAATTGCGAAGGATGCACCTACTTCCGTTGCCCCCAATTTTTCCAGCCTTTCTCATATTACTAAATGGACGGTCAATGCAGAACGCTGTTTTAAGTTTTGGGTAGGAATGAATTCTGATTGTTCAATCTGTATTCGGGTCTGTCCTTATAATAAAGACTATACCAAATGGTGGAATCGATTGGGTATTAAATTAGCGAATTCGCCACTTAGAAAATTTATGTTATGGTTAGATGGGAAATTGAAATTTGGGGAAAGGTATACGGCTAAGTGGTGGTGGGAGAAGTGATTGGGAGAGGGGCGGAGCAAATCATACATCATAAATCTATTAAATAGGCAAAATTAGACTGATTTATGATGTAAAATATATAATGTAAGATCTTTCGCATATTCCGTCAAATTAAGAGACGGATTTTTGATGACAGAAGCTAGACTTAAAAAGTTTTGCAACTTGGGAAGTCTTGTTTTTCAAGGAGATAAATCTTCCCAAGTCTCGAAGACTTTGTAAGACTTCTTATTCTTAAACAGCTTCAGAATAAAAACGATTAAAACCAAAATATGAAAAATTACCTTTCTTTCTTTTTACTAATAATTCTGATCTCCTGTAAGCAAGAATCCGCTAAGCCTGATGCAACCCAACCCAACATCATCTACATTCTAGCGGACGACTTAGGCTATGGAGAATTAGGTGTATATGGGCAATCAAAAATCGAGACCCCTAACATAGATCAGCTAGCCAAGGCAGGAATGATATTTTCGCAGCACTACACCGCAGCTCCCGTTTGCGCGCCCGCTAGAAATATGTTGCTGACAGGAAAGCATTCGGGACATTCCTATGTGCGGGGGAATGATGAAGATAAAACGAGAGGAAATGTTTGGGATTTTCAAGCGATGTTAGACGATCCAAAATTGGAAGGACAGCGACCTATTCCTGACTCTATCATTACCTTAGGAGAAGTATTGCAAACAGCAGGGTATACCACTGCTTGTGTAGGTAAGTGGGGCTTAGGCGCCCCTGAATCAGAAGGCGTGCCTAATGCGCAAGGCTTTGATTATTTTTATGGCTATAACTGCCAAAGGCAGGCACATAATTTATTCCCAACTCATTTATGGGAAAATGATAAACGGGTATTTTTAGACAATGAATTCCTAGCGCCTCATATACAAAGAGCGCCAGCTGATGGACAAACGGAAGATCAATTCTTTGACACTTTTCATCAAAAAGAGTATGCCCCGACCGCTATTCACAATGCCGCTATAAAATTTATTAAAGCCCAAAGCAGTCAGCCATTTTTTTTATACTATGCCTCTCCATTGCCACATGTTCCTTTACAAGCGCCAAAGTCTTGGGTGGAACATTACCAAAAGAAATTTGGCCCAGAGGAAGCCTATACAGGGAAGAGCTATTTTCCAAATCAAACGCCAAGAGCAACCTATGCGGCGATGATTTCTTATTTAGATGAGCAAGTGGGTGATTTGGTCGATCAGTTAAAGGAAATGGACCTTTATGAAAACACACTCATCATCTTTACCAGTGATAATGGCCCCACTTATGCAGGTGGCGCTGACACGCCCTACTTTGATAGTGCTCAACCATTTTCTACTGTCAGAGGTAGGGGGAAGGGCTATTTATATGAAGGGGGCATTCGAGTTCCGATGATTGCGCATTGGCCTGAGAAAATTCCTGGAGGCAGTCGCTCTGATCATGCCTCCGCTTTTTACGATGTATTGTCTACTTTTTGTGATTTGACCAATACGCCAGCGCCCCCTAATGATGGAATTAGTTTTTTGCCTACTTTATTATCAAAAGAACAAAAACAACATCCATATTTATATTGGGAGTTTCCAGAATACAATGGGCAACAAGCTGTTCGTTGGAATAATTGGAAGGGGATTCGCCAAAACATGCATGACGGGAATTTGACTATAGAGTTATATGATTTGTCTAAGGATTCTATAGAGCAAAATAATATAGCAGCTGAGTATCCAGCTATTGTCCAAAAGATCGAAGCGATCATGGAAAAGGAGCATGTGCCGTCTCCGTTTGAGCGGTTTCAATTCGCGGTGTTGGGAGACTCGGAGTGATTTTTTTGAACACTGAGACACTGGGGCACGGAGTTTTTAGGGATGGCTGTCGCCATGTAGGAAAGTTGAACACAGAGGTACAGTGCACACGGAGTTAGATATATTCTTTATTCGCCTTTTGTGGTCAATGCTCCTAAGTAGCAACAGCCCCTCAAAAAAAAACTCTGTGTGCTCCGTGCCTCCGTGTTCAATGTCTCAAGTGGCAATAGCCACCTCAAAGTAACTCCATGCGCTTCGTGCCTCCGTGTTCAATTTCGATAGTGGCGACAGCCACCTCTAAATATCCTCCGTGCCTCCGTGTTCTTAAACGTCAACATCTAGCATCACTCTCTTCACTCCACACTCCGCACCGCCCGAAAACCAGAATGCTCTGCCCCTGTATCCGGGCTAGTCTTCATTCTAGCTGCCACTCTATAGCCCGAGCAATAGCTATCATTGCAAAGAAAAGACCCCCCTCTTTTAGTTTTTTGCCAGGCCGTTGGATTAAGTGGATCATAACTATTGCCTGGACCTTCAGGATTATTAATTTCTTGATTATCTTTTCGATATTGATAGTAGTTTTGATGAAACCAATCCGCACACCATTCCCAAACATTGCCCGACATGTCATATAAACCATATCCATTAGGGGCAAAAGATTTGACAGGAGAAAGGCGTTCAAATCCATCTGTATTATCATTGGTGTAGGGAAAATTGCCTTGCCAGTAATTGGCTCTTTTATCTTCTACGGGTTCATTTCCCCAAGGATAAATATTGTTCTCTTGCCCGCCTCTAGATGCATATTCCCATTCCGCCTCTGTGGGGAGTCGTTTCCCTGCCCATTTACAATAAGCCATGGCATCGTACCAAGAAATTTGAACGACTGGATGATCGTCTTTCGCAGGAGCTGCGTCACTGCCCAAAGGATACTTCCAATTAGCGCCCTTGCGCATATCCCACCAATCATTGACCGATTGGACTTGTTGGGTTGGATATTGAAAGACTAAGCTAAAAGGTTCTAATGCTTCCTTGGGAGGGAGGGCAGCGCCTTCGGGTAGTTGTGCTTTGATCTCCTCTATATCTACGGTTCTCTCGGCAATAGTAACCCAACCCGTTGCTTTTACAAATTGCCTATATTGTGCAGTAGTTACTTCTGTTTCATCCATCCAAAAATCAGAAACGCTTGTTTTGTTCTTTGGAAATTCATCTTCTCTTGCCTGCTCATTATCACCGCCCATATCAAAAGTGCCCCCTTTTATTTGTACCATACCTTCCGTCGACTGCTCAACGTTTGGATCCACTTGTATCAGATCGATTTCTTCTAGAATTTTACTATTTAAAAATCTAGGAACTGCCTCCTTATCTAATTGGTAGCACATGGTCGGATCAAATGCTGTTGGTCTTGTTACGGCTTTTCTGGCGTCTTCTTTTACTTGGTTATCTTCGCAAGCAGTGAACAAAAGTAAGAGTAAAAATAAATACTGTTTTGGCATATAATTGATGACATTTTATGAAATTCAAATGTACGGAATCTTTATGCTTTGGCAAAGGGGATATTTGGCAAGATTGCTGCGACTGTTTAGTAAATTCCAAATTCCAAAACTTAAACTCTATAAAAAATTGTAAACCTAAAATATGTGGCGTTCTAATAAATTATTAATTTTATCTATACTAGCAAATATAGCCTTAGTAGGCGCTATGTTTTTTATCGTTCAACGATTAGGCGGCTTGACCTATATGATTCATCGTTTGAATAATAAAGATATTGCAGGTATTTATGAACATCGTAAAGGATACTTTAATATGTTACCCAAAAAGAAAGGTGGAATTGTTTTTTTAGGAGATAGCTTGACAGAATATGGACAGTGGGCAGAGTTGACCCAAAACGATCAAGTAATGAATAGAGGCATTGCTGGGGATACTACGCCAAATCTAATGCGTCGTTTAGACCATATAGTGGAACTAGCACCGACCAAGATTTTTTTAATGATTGGTGTCAATGATTTTCTGTTTTTTGATCGCCATGATATTTTAAAAAACTATAAGATCTTAGTTGAAAAATTGAGAACAGATTTACCCAATACCCAGTTATATCTGCAAAGCTTGCTACCCGTTAATCCGACAATAAGAGATATGGCATTTGATAATGGCGAGATTCGATTGCTCAACCAAACTATCCAAGATTATGCTGATACAAAAAAGCTGCCTTATATTGCTATTCATCAATCGCTAACGGATGAGGCAGGTAATTTGGATAAGCAATATACTAGGGATGGTGTTCATTTGAATGGGAATGCCTATGAGATTTGGTATAATAAAATAGAGAAATATATAGAAATAAAATAGTAGCTTTATTGTTCAAATTAACAGAACATGAAACCAGCAATCAACAGAAATATAACCTATCTCAGCCCATCCGCTACACTTGTTATCAATGAACGAAGTAATGCTTTGGTCCAATCAGGAAAAAAGGTCTATAAATTAGGCTTTGGACAATCTCCATTTCCTGTTCCTAAATCGGTTGTAAAAGCACTCAAGGAGAATGCTCATCAAAAAGATTATTTACCAGTCAAGGGGTTAATGGCTTTAAGAGAGGCGGTGGCTAGCTATACTAAAGGTAAATTTGGGGTAGACTGTACGGCAGAAGATGTATTGATAGGACCTGGTTCAAAAGAATTGTTATTCTTAACGCAATTGATCTATCAAGGAGAGTTATTGTTACCACAACCAAGTTGGGTGTCCTATGAGCCACAAGCGCAACTGGCAAGAAAACCACATGCATGGCTTTTTACAGAACGATCAAATAACTATATGTTAGACGGTGCGGCCTTAGATAAGCATTGTGCTAAAACGCCGAATATTCCACGATTGTTGATCCTTAATTATCCTTCCAATCCGACGGGGAGTACCTTATCTAAAAAACAGTTAAAAGAGATAGCAGCTGTTGCCAGAAAATACAAAGTATTAATTATTTCGGATGAAATATATGGCGATGTCCATCATAAAGGCAAGCATATATCCATTGCCAAATATTATCCAGAAGGAACTATTGTATCTAGCGGTTTGAGTAAATGGTGTGGAGCAGGGGGGTGGCGATTAGGTACTTTTGTCTTTCCAAAAGAATTACGTTGGTTAGTCGATCAAATGGCAGTGGTGGCGAGTGAGACGTTTACAACAACATCTGCACCTATACAGTATGCAGCAGTGCAGGCATATAAGGGAGGCAAAGAAATAGACGCTTACTTGAATGGTTCTAGACTGGTTTTAAAAATAGTAGCTCAGAGATCCTATGAGATATTGCAAGAAAATAATATAGACTGTCCTAAACCCAAAGGAGGCTTTTATTTAATGCCTGACTTTAGTCAACATAAAAAAGCACTGCGTAAAAAGGGTATTATTACAAGTCATCAACTATGTGAAACTTTATTGGAAGAAACGGGGGTGGCTTTATTGCCTTTAAGTTCGTTTGGAATCCCTGAGGATTTTCTTGGAGCAAGATTGTCCTATGTAGATTTTGATGGCGCTAAAGCATTAAATATCATCAAAAAGAATCCAGATGCTACTGCGGAGCAATTAGCGCCTAAAGTAATAGAGGGAATGCAGTTGATTGGAAAGTGGATCAATTCTTAAACCTTATACACTAATAGTTACAAAATAGTATTCCTAATTTTATCCAAAATCTTTACCATAGCCATGGTATCTAAATGGCAATATTTTAAAAGGTGATTAAAGATTTGATTGGCTTCTTTTTTACTTACTTTTTCACTTGTTGCTAACCCCCATTTAATAGCAGCGATAGCTCCGTTTTGTATCGCCAAATTTTTATACGTCGTATCAGGACAAAGGACGGGCAGTACACTTTTTAAAGAATTTCGACCTTTGAATCCAGGGTGACTATAAAATCCTTTTTTGAATAGAACCATTAAATCAAACATTCGGTCATTCATAGAATGTAAGAAAGAAGCATAGGCAGGATGTAAATCCGCCATCTCTTTATTACGTGCTTTTTCAAAGCTTTCATTCCAGACAATCACACTACCAGTATTACCCATTGCCTGATCCATATGGGCAATTAAATTTTCCACGGATTCTTTTCTATCTCTTAAAATATATTCCGTATGCTGAATAGGGGAGCCTGCTTCTTCCTGGATGTGCAAGGAATATTGAAAGACCATTTGTTGATATGGTTTATAATGGTCTTGAACAGGAATGACATACGAAAAACTTTCATAGTCAATGAAGTAGAGGGGATATTCTAATTTATTAAGCGCCCTTTTAATCGAGCCTCTTTTTACAATAATCTCATCTTCTTGGGCAAGGTCCACCTGTTTTCTCTGCCGCTCTGTTAAAGGAAAATCAGCAGGTACATCATGGATATTTAATACACCTATGTCCATAAAGGCTTGTAATTTTTTAGCCGAAATATTAGGAATGTCATAAATCGTTACAGGCGGTAGATTTTTGAAATGGTGTTTTACAAACGGGCAACTTAGTTTATTGGGGCACCCAACGGTTATACGTTCTTTAGGCATCGGCCCGTGTATCCAATCCATGGCTGCTTGTGCATTTTCTATCGTTTCTTTTTTTAGTGCTTTGATTTCTTTTGTTACCTCTTTGATGACTAATAGCTCACATTGATCGAGGTTGTTTTGAAAGCTATACTGTTTATTGACATGCACTAGATAGCAGGCAGTAACGACATAACCCGCAGCCTCAAAGACCATTTTTTGAAAAGCAATATCGTGGAAATGTTCTTTCTTGATATCTGTAGATGCTTTTACTTCAAACAAGCGAATATGTCCTTTTTTGGTGGCATCCAAGACAATAACATCTGCTATGGCTACCATGTTTTCATGGGTCGCTTTCTTTTGGAATACTACATTTGCAGCAGGTATGTTTTCAGAAT
>CALJIY010000298.1 GCA_937973945.1 uncultured Saprospiraceae bacterium
GAGCCAAAATTCGATGGTGGAAGTATTGCCTTAGTGTATGAAAACGATCGTTTAGTAAGAGCTGCTACTCGAGGTAATGGAGTGAAAGGAGAAGAGATGACGGCTAATGCTCGAACGATGAAAAGTATTCCTTTGGTGGCTAATTTATCTCAGCATGGTATCCACAAAGCAGAAATGAGAGGCGAGGTTTTAATTCAAAAAGATAATTTTGATTCGATCAATAAGCGACGAGCAGCGGAAGGGCAAAGCATATTCGCCAACCCTAGAAATGCCGCAACGGGTGGCTTGAGAATGAAAGATCCAAAGGAAGCTGCTAAAAGAGGAATGGAAGCATTTATCTATCAATTAGGATTTGCAGAGGACACGGAGGGGAATAATATTTTAGCTAAGTTTAAAAAGCATAGTGAGAGTATTGATTTGTTAGGAAACGTTGGTTTTAAAGTGCCTGACGAGGGGCGGAAAGTCTGTAAAAATATCCAAGAGGTAGTTAAATTTTGTTTGCTATGGCAAGAAAAGAGAGATAGCTATGGCTATGAATTAGACGGAATGGTCGTTAAGGTAAACAGTCGAGCATTACAAGAAAAATGTGGTTATACTAGTCACCATCCAAGATGGGCGATTGCCTTTAAATTTAAAGCCAAACAAGCGACGACCAAATTATTAAATATAGAATATCAAGTTGGAAAAGTGGGCTCTATTACGCCGGTCGCTAAGCTAGAACCAGTTGCTTTAGCAGGTGTTACGGTATCTTCCGTTTCTCTGCATAATGAAGAATTTATAAAATCAAAAGACCTTCGTATTGGGGATACGGTGCTGGTCGAAAGAGCAGGAGATGTGATTCCTTATATCGTAAAATCAATGCCAGAATTAAGAGATGGCTCGCAAGAGATAGTCAACTATCCTGCGGTTTGTCCGATTAATAAGAGTGATATTCCAGTAACTTTAATTAAAGAAGAAGGCGAGGCTGCTTGGCGTTGTCCAAACTGCGTCTGTGGGATACAGCATCTACAGCGAATGATTTTCCATGTTTCCAAACCTGCTATGGATATTGATGGATTCGGAAAATCCATAGTAGAGCGTTTTTATGAATTAGGTATGGTCAAAACTATTGCAGATATCTACCGCCTAGACTATGAAACGATTGCTACTCTAGAGGGCTTTGGGAAACGCTCCGCTGCTAATCTAAAAAAAGCAATAGATAAGGCAAAACAAAATCCGATACATCGTTTGTTACATAGTTTGAGCATCCATCATCTTGGTAAGAAAGCATCTAAATTATTAGCAGAGCGAATTAACCACGTCTTAGATTTAAAGGACTGGACAGAAGAAAACTTTACAGATATTAAGGATATTGGACCAGTCGTTGCACTGAATGTGGCAGCCTATTTTAGTAAGCCGGAGAATATAGTTTTATTAGAAGAAATGGAATCCTTGGGGGTAAACCTTCAACAGACAGATATTGATAAACCCTTAGAAATAGCTGCCGATGCACCGCTAGTCGGAAAGAGCATTTTATTCACAGGCTCTTTACAACAAATGGGCAGAAAAGAAGCCCAAAAAATAGCAACTGAGGCAGGGGCTAAAGTCATTAGTGCCGTCAGTTCTAAATTAGATATTCTAGTGGTAGGCGAAAAAGCAGGTTCTAAATTGAAAAAAGCAGAAGCACTAGGCACTGTGCAAATTATGACAGAGGCAGCGTTTGTGGAGCTGGTTGGTGGAGTTTAGAGAGGGAGATTTCTTGCGAAATTTAAATTTAGAACACGGAGGCACTGAGGCACAGAGAATAAATTTTACTCTGTGCCGCATTGACTCTTTGTGCTTATAAAATTTTAAGAAAAAATGCCTGACATCTAACTAGTCCAAAAATCAACATCTAGCAAATTAAAACTCTGTGCCCCTGTGCCTCTGTGTTCACAAAAAAAACTCCCTACCTCAGATTTCTCAAAGCCTTCGCCGCCCGCTCAAATTCAGGATCCAAATTCAATGCCTGTTGATAATCCTTCTTCGCTTCAGCGATCTTTCCTTGTTGCTCCTGTGTTAAGCCTCTGTAATAATAAGCCATAATGAAAGTAGGAGACGTTTGGGCGGCTAAATTAAAATGATTGTAGGCTTGTTTTAAAGAGTCCATTTCCAAATAAATAATACCGGAATTATAAAAAGCATCTTCATAAGTCGGGTCTATAATATTCAATTGACGGTAGATTGATAGAGCTTCTTGTAGTTGGTTTGAGTCGTGAAGAAAAACAGCTTTTGCATGTAAGGCATTGGTGTTTTCTGGTTCTACTTTTAAGGCATTATCAAAAAAGTGCCTTGCCAATTTACTTTTCTTTTGGGCATGTAATTGCCCTAGATTAATCCAAGCATCTACCAAATCTGGATCATTTTCCACAGCCGTTTGAAAGCTGCCAATCGCTCTATCTATATTCCCTAACTCTTTGAAATTTAACCCTAACATGAAAAATGCATTCGGATTTAAAGGTTCTAATTTTAGAATATTATTGACGGTATTTATTGATTCGTCATGCTTTTTTAAAATCAACTGAAATTCGCATAATTTTAATAAAGTAGGAATTCTTTTTGGATATAGATTTGCTGCTTTCTCAAGGGTAGTAAGCGCATTATAAGACTGGTAATAATCTAAGTAAGCATCAGATAACAAGTGTAAATAGCTTACATTTGTAGAGTCATAGGATAGCGCTTTTGTTAGGTCTTGTATGGCTTCATCATAGCCCTCTTCTTCATAAAACAAAGCCCCTCTTTGAGCATATAGTTTTGCGTCATTGGGTTGCAGCGCAATTTCCTTTGTTAAGCCGTCAATAGCAGGATTGCCTGTTATCGCTAAGCTTGTGGTTATATCTTTATTGGAGGCATTATCGTTTTGACAACTTGTCATTATCAAGCATAAGCACAAAGACCACAGAGAAATGGCTAGGACTATTTTAAAACTATTATATGGAGGCTTCTTCATTGTATTTAATTGCTTTTTTGCGCAAAGATATTAGAACTGAAGTATAAACGATCTGCCTATTGCTTTCGTATGTAATAATACGAAGCAAGGGTTGAATGTTGGCCTTGATTTTTAGAGAGTCACATTTACTAGCTTTCAAGGCTTAGTAAACGTTAGTTATTCAAAATAAAATAAAATGACGATAAAGCCTTTCAAACTAGAACGATACTATACGCTTTATGAATTTACAGCAGATTACTTACTATGTAGTTCAGACTGTGAAGCTATTTCGATTAGAGAATTACTTGCCTTAGAAGATGGGGCGGCAGAAAAAATGTTTGACCTTAATCTAGGTTACACCGAAACGAAAGGCGCTCCTGAATTACGTCGAGACATTGCCACAATTTATAAAGAAATTTCTCCAGCAGATTTGTTAGTATGTTCGGGGGCACAAGAACCTATTTTTCTATTTTCACAAGCGATGCTAAAAGCAGGAGACGAGGTGATTGTCCAATCTCCTTGTTATCAATCACTGCAATCTGTTCCAGAGAGTTTAGGATGTCGTGTTAAAGAATGGAAGGTTCGATACAAAAGGAATACGCCTACTTTTGATCTTGGAGAATTGGAGCAAATGATTGGTCCCAAAACAAAAATTATTTATTTAAATACACCACATAATCCTACGGGCTTTCATTTTACAGAAACAGAACAAGCGGCTATTGTAGCGATGGCTAGGAAAAACAATATCATTATCTTTTGTGATGAAGTATATAGAGAGTTAGAACGGGACTTACAATACAGAATACCAGCAATAGCGGATGTATACGAACAGGGCGTTTCCCTTGGTGTCATGTCTAAAACCTATGGATTACCAGGATTACGTATTGGTTGGTTGGCTACTAAAAATCATAGCATACTGAATAAAATAGCTATATTGAAAGAATATACGACTATCTGTAATGCTGGACCTAGTGAATTTCTGGCAGGAGTAGGTTTAAGGAATAGAGAAAAGCTCATTGCTAAAAATTTGCAAATTGTTGAGAACAACCTACCGCTGCTAGATGTTTTCTTTGATAAATATGCTAATTTGTTTTCGTGGCATAAGCCAATTGCTGGGCCAATCGCTTTTGTGAAAATGAATTTTGACGAACACGATGGTTTATTTGCAGAGAGGGTTTTAAAAGAAAAAAAGGTACTTTTATTACCTGGAGATATTTATGACTATAATGGATTCTTTAGGATCGGATTTTGCAGAAATAATATGCCAACAGCATTGGCTAAATTTGAAGAATTTGTTGTGGAGAATTTGATATAGCTATGAACTGTAACCACTTGTTAAGTGTTTTTATAGCAAATAATTCTTTCTAAATAAGAAGCGTTTTTAAAATGACCAACAAAAGAATCTATCTAGATTATAATGCCACGACTCCTTGCGACCCAAGGGTAATAGACGCTATGCTTCCATATTTTTATGAACATCCGGGGAATGCGGCTAGTAGGAACCATCCTTTCGGATGGGAGGCAGAAGATGCGGTAACTACTGCAAGGGAGCAAATTGCAGATCTAATTAATGTAGAAACGAAAGAAATCGTTTTTACCTCAGGAGCAACGGAGGCAAATAATCTAGCTTTAAGGGGCGTTTTTGAAATGTATCGCCGTAAAGGAAAACACATCATTACGGTATCAACAGAACATAAAGCAGTTTTAGATACTTGCAAATATCTAGAAAAGCATGGTGGAGAGATTACTTATCTAGAAGTAGATAAAGAGGGGCTAATTGATTTAGATGTTTTAAAAAATGCAATTAGAGAAGATACGATATTAGTATCCATTATGTGGGCTAACAATGAAACGGGTGTTTTACAACCAATGAAAGAAATTGGTGAAATATGCCAAGAAAAAGGCGTTTTGTTCTTCAGTGATGCCACCCAAGTAGTAGGGAAGATACCAGTAGCACCAAAAGATTTAGGTATCCACCTCATGGCATTTACAGCGCATAAGATGTATGGCCCCAAAGGGGTAGGCGCATTATATGTGAGTCGTAAAAGCCCACGTGTAAAGGTAACGGAGCAAATGAGTGGCGGTGGACATGAAGGAGGCATGCGTTCTGGTACCCTAAATGTACCAGGGATAGTAGGATTTGGAAGAGCAGCAGTAATCGCCAAGGAAGAAATGGTAGCAGAAACCTTGCGATTGGAAGCATTAAGAAATAAATTGGAGCAAGTTTTATTAGAACAAGTAGAGGCGAGCAGTGTTAATGGAAGTAGGATAACTAGAATGCCACATGTCACGAACATCTCCTTTCAATATGTAGATAGTGAAGGTTTGTTAATGACTTTTAACCAAAATATAGCGGTTTCAACAGGTTCTGCCTGTACCTCTGCCTCGCTAGACCCGTCTCATGTATTGACAGGAATGGGGATCGAAGATGACCTAGCAAAGTCCTCCATAAGATTTAGTCTAGGCCGATTTACAACAGAAGAAGAGATAGAGACCACTATAAAGGCAGTAATAGCAGGTATCGAGCAATTAAGAGCCTTAAGCCCAGTATGGGAACTCCATAAAGATGGACGAATTTAAATAACGGATAAGCCCAAAGTGGGCGACACCCGTAACCCATGACACAGTCGTTGGAGTACAAGCCCCAACGGGGTGACATCCTGTAACCCATGACGCAGTCATGGAATAAAAAAATACAACATGTTATTCGTAGCAGATTCAGCAAAACAAAGAGTACTAGAAATCAAAGAAAAAGAACAATACGGCGACGATTATTTCGTCCGAGTAGGCGTAACCAGTGGTGGTTGTTCTGGATTGTCTTACAATATGGATTTTGACAACGTGTCCAAACCAGATGATCAAGTATTTGAAGACAATGGGGTGAAAATTGTAACAGATTTGAGAAGTGTACTCTATCTATTCAACACCACACTAGAATTTTCGGGCGGATTAGATGGAAAAGGCTTCTCTTTTAACAATCCAAATGCGGCGAGAACCTGCGCTTGTGGAGAAAGCTTTTCTGTATAAAAGACCCCAAGTATACTAGCATTTCTAGGTAATTATAAGGAACCATAATTGGGAGTTGCCAAAGCCATTGGTCTGACTTCTAAATTCTCACCTAAAAACAGCCATTTCTAGGCTATTTAGACCTTTAAAATAACGTATAATTATTGTATTTTTGCAGCTATGGAAACTGCTGAAAATAAAACAAACACTCCAGGTGCTAAAGGCAATTATGGAGCAAATAACATTCAGGCATTAGAAGGCTTAGAAGCCGTAAGAATGAGACCTGGAATGTACATCGGTAGCACCGATACAAAAGGTCTACATCACTTAGTTTGGGAGGTTATCGATAACTCTATTGATGAACATTTAGCTGGTCACTGTGATACCATAGAAACATTCATTCATGAAGATAATTCCATTACGGTAAAAGATAATGGACGGGGTATTCCTATTGGGATGCATGAAAAGCTGCAAAAGTCTGCTTTAGAGGTGGTCATGACGGTTCTGCATGCAGGTGGTAAGTTTGATAAAGACACTTACAAAGTATCTGGTGGTTTACACGGTGTAGGTGTTTCTTGTGTGAATGCTTTATCTTCTTATATGAAAGCTCAAGTTCATAGAGATGGTAAAATGTACGTACAGGAATACTCTGAAGGAATACCAAAGGAGGATGTAAAGGAAGTCGGAACAGCTGATTTTACAGGTACTTATATTACTTTCCGACCTGACGGGACTATATTTGAAGATTTAGTATATAAATATGAGACGCTTTCTACTCGTATGAAAGAGTTGTCTTATCTGAATAAAGGATTAACCCTTCATTTAACAGATGAGCGAGTAAAGGACGAGAATGGCGCATTTAAAACGGAAGTATATCACTCTGAAGGAGGCTTAGTAGAATATGTAGAACATTTAGATGCAGCTAGACAGTCAATTATTTCTCGCCCTATTCACGTGGTTGGTAAAAAAGAAGGGGTAGAGGTAGAAGTGGCTATGCAATACAATACTTCTTATTCTGAGAACTTATTTTCTTTCGTTAATAATATCAATACCAGAGAGGGAGGAACGCATGTAAATGGCTTTAAAAGAGCGGTTAACAGGGTTTTTAAGCAGTATGGAGAAGATAATGGCTTGTTCAAAAAAGTCAAATTTGCCATTTCAGGTGAAGATTTTAGAGAAGGCCTAACGGCAGTTGTTTCTGTAAAAGTACCAGAACCGCAGTTCAAAGGACAAACGAAAGGGGAATTAGGAAATTCAGAAGTGACCGCTATTGTCTCTCAGTGTATGGGGGAAGCCGTAAAGCACTTCTTAGAAGAAAATCCTAAAGAGGCTAAAAAGATCATTGATAAAGTAATTTTAGCAGCTACTGCAAGACATGCAGCACGGAAAGCCAGAGAGATGGTTCAACGTAAAAATGTCTTGACAGGTGGGGGCTTACCTGGTAAACTATCAGATTGCTCGTCTAAAGATCCAGTTGCTTCAGAAATATTCTTGGTGGAGGGAGACTCTGCAGGTGGAACGGCAAAACAAGGCCGAGATAGAGAGTTTCAAGCCATTCTGCCATTACGTGGTAAGATATTGAATGTGCAGAAAGCGATGGAGCACAGAATCTATGAAAATGAGGAAATCAAGAATATGTTCACCGCTTTAGGTGTAAGAATTGAAGAGAACGATGAAGGTGAACGTATTTTAAATATGGAAAAATTAAGATACCACAAAGTAGTCATCATGTGTGATGCCGATATTGATGGTAGTCATATCGTAACTTTAATCCTTACATTCTTTTATAATTACATGCTGCCACTTATCGAAGAAGGGCATGTATTCATCGCTGCGCCACCTTTATATCAAGTTAAAAGAGGTAAAAAGTCCGTATACTGTTGGGATGAAGACGAACGTCAAGCAGCAGTGGATGGAATGAGTAAAGGACCAGACGATAATTCCGTTAAAATCCAAAGATATAAGGGATTAGGAGAGATGAATGCAGATCAATTGTGGGATACCACCATGGACCCAACTACTCGTATGCTACGGAAGGTAACAATTGAAGATGCCATGGATGCAGGATTGGTCTTTGAAATGTTGATGGGAGATGAAGTGCCACCTAGAAGAAAGTTTATTGAAGAGAATGCGCATTATGCGAATATAGACGCATAAGGAAAGAAGTCAGATCGTTTCCCTGTCAGCGGTCAGATCGCTGCGCTGTCAGATTTATAATGTTGTCCTGTACGTACTCATAAAGCATAAAAAAGCCATTTAGATTTAATTATCTAAATGGCTTTTTTATTAATTTAGCTGACGAATACTTGTCTATCATAGTTAAGTCAAAAGGGAATTATTTTGCTACTTTAATATATTCGTTTTCTATGGAATAAAAATGGGCGACACTTTTTAAAGTGTCGCCCATTTTTGTAGTCAACATCATAAATCTGACCTCTGACAGCGCAGCGATCTGACCTCTGACTTCTTGTTAAACTAAACACTACTAATCAATCGTATACCCGTAGTCGTACCTATTCTATTAGCG
>CALJIY010000299.1 GCA_937973945.1 uncultured Saprospiraceae bacterium
AGCCAATCAAGGAGGAAGATTGAGTGAGATCATTCAATTGAATTCTGAATTGACTGCTAAAGAAGCGTATAGTAATGCAGGACAGTTATTAGATGTTGCACTTGAGTTTGGTACGACGGCAGAAGCATTTAAGCTTTACCAGAACACACCAAATCCATTTAAGGAAGTAACAACTATTTCTTTCGACTTGCCAGCAGCTACAACTGTACAGTTGACGATCTTTGATGTATCAGGAAAATTAATGAAGTCTATCAGAGGCGAATTTAATAAAGGGTACAACGAAGTACAAATCAACAAGTCAGAATTAGGAGAGAATGGCATTTACTTCTACAACTTGGAGACAGCAGGTCACGTAGCGAAGAAGCGAATGATCTTAATTGACTAAAATTAAGTAAAGACAATTATTCTATGAAGCATTAGCTTTAAGGACAAATTGTGAACTAAAGATAGACCCTCTTAGAAATTTTTCTAAGAGGGTTTTTTATTATATATATTTATTGTTAACTTAGCAATCTTAACTTTAATTAAGGACAAAATAAAATCGTTCAAAGAACAGACTTATTTTCATCGACACTAAAACTAAACCAGTTAATAACTTATTTCTTCATAGCTTATAGAATACAGGTTATAATTTTTTTAAACAATTAATATATTATTATTAAGTATTCAGATTTTTACGAAAAAAGGATTGACATAGTTTTTCATGTTTTTTTATAACCCTCTTAATACTGTTCTAATATTAATTAAATTACCATAAAAAGGGTATAAAGCCTATAAGGAGTAATCTATATATTTGTTCAGTATTTAGCGCTGAAATCTATATATATATTAGTATAAAATCTATTTTATGTATTGATGCCTCATAATTATTTGATTATGAATAAAATAAAAACACTTAATGAAAACTAGTATAACTTAAGGTTATACTTCCATTCCCAATTACTACTGCTTATTTCATATTCTAATATACCCATAGAATTAAGCTGGTACTGCCTCAACGAGATTAGAGAGTTATTCACTACACTATTTACACTATCTAAACAAGAATATAGCACAATTAGACAAGTCTATAGCTATATCCCATCGAACATAATACCACATTACAAAGGTTTTAACGCATTTAGAACACATTTAGAACACATTTAACCTATGATTAATCTGTACGGATTAGTTGTAAGTTTTCTATACTCACATTCTTTTAAATTTTTGTAAATCTATAAAATTGAACACATGAAAAGATCGACTTTTACTTCGTGTTTTATCGCGATGTTCTTAGTCTTCTTCGGAGCTAATGATGCCAGTGCACAGGCAAATTGTAGCCCAACATGTAATGATTTGGTACAAACATCTTTCGATGTATGGTGTAAGGTACCATTGACATATGACATGTTCCTAGAAGACGCAGACAATCCTCGTACTTGTACACCAAATGGCCCTCAAGCCTTTGTTATACAAGCTATGGATCACACAGGCAAGGTAGTTGCCAGTAGTGATAATCCAGATGATGACTACCTAACTTGTGAAGATTTGGCTGCCAATCTTTATGAGCCATTTATGATCAAGGCAAAGCACTGGGCAACAGGTAATTCTTGTTGGGGTACTTTAGTTCTTGAAGACAAATTAGATCCTACCTTAGAAATTCAAGATGTAGAACTTTGGTGTAACGAACCTTTTGACGCTGATTATATCGAGTGGACTAAAGGTGCAGGTGTTGGTTATCCTAGAGGATTCGACAACTGTGATGAGTTACGGTTAACTATCAATGGCAAATCTCGTGTTGATGAAAATCGACATGGAAGAGATTGTAATGATTTAGAACTAAAGCAAGTTGGTGACGAAATCACTGATATTGATTGCCATCCTGATGGTAATGTTAGTGCTAAAATTGTAAGAACATGGATGCTTTGCGATAAGTTTGGCAACTGTGTGATGGGTGAGCAAGTCATTACAATGAGAAGATTATCTATTGGTCAATTGAACTTGCCTCCAAACTACGATGACTGGGATAGAGATGCACTGCGACCAAACAAAGCAAACGGTTGTCAAGTGAACACTATGCCAGGACTTGTATATGATGGACAATCTCATAAAGGATTCCCAGGCCGTCATGGTGATGGTGGTACTACTCAAGAGCCAACTGGTGCTCCAATGAAGCATGGTATCCCTGTAAGCAAGATTGGTGACAAGGATGGATTCTCTTATCCATGGGATGATTTTGGTTTCTGCGAAATTAACGTTACGTGGGAAGATCAAAGAATTGATGTTTGTGTTGGTTCATATAAGATTTTACGTAACTGGACTATCGTAGATTGGTGTACAGGTGAAATCGTTAGACATACACAAATCATTAAGGTTCTTGATGAAGAAACTAAAATTGATGCAGGTGGAGATGTAACGCTTTCTACTAATAATAATCCTTACAAGTGTGAAGCTGACTTTACGCCAACTCCTGCTGAAATTTGGGAATCTTGTGGTGAAGTAAGATTAGTGTCTATGACAATTGAAGGATACCGTCAAAAGACCCACCCTCACCCAGTATGGGCTGTAGAGAAATATACATTGGTTAAAGATGCACCAGGAATAATTGCTGGATCTGCAACAGGTGATCCTGTAATCGTTAACTTCGCGCCAGTGAAGTTAGATGGTCCAGTTTGTGCTGAAAATCTTTCTGTTCCTGCTAAGTATGTAGTTACTTATACAACTACAGATCACTGTGGTAATACTAGTGAAGATTCTTACGAAGTAGAAGTAGTAGATGAGACTGCACCAACACCAATTTGTGATGAGATTACGCAAACAACTGTTGGTACAGACTGTAAGGCTACGGTATTTGCTCAAACATTTGATGATGGTTCTTATGACAATTGTGGCCCTATCACATTGAGTGTAAGAAGAATGGATAGTAATGATCCTTCTTTTCACCCATACGTAGAATTCGGTGCAGCTGACGTTTGGAAAAACGTTGAAGGAGAGACTTGTATAGTAGCATTAAGAGCTACGGATTGTGCAGGTAACTATCAAGATTGTATGGTTCAAGTGATTGTTGATGATAAAAATGGTTCTGTAACAAGCGTTCAGGATAGAACAATCAAATGTTCTGACTTAGATAATAATGGCGTTGTTCCTGCTTCTGTTATTGCTAGTCTAGCTTCTTCTACAGATAACTGTGGTGCTGCGGACCAAGAGATAGTAGATGTTAGAGATTGGAGAAATGACTGTCACGTAGGTTTCGTGGAGTATGATTTCAAATCTTATGATATACATGGTGTACCTTCAGGTGTTGTAACAGCTACTGTAACAGTAGTAGATGATACGCCTGTTCGAGTAGTATTCCCTGATGATTATACAGCATACTGTACGGCAGGTACTGGTGGTTTCAATGGTCCTTTAGATCCTGATGCTGCTGGTCGTCCAATTATTACGGGTGATGACTGTGAGTTAGTAGGCGTTAGTTATGAAGATAGCTACGTATTCACTATTTCTGATAATGCTTGTTTCAAGATTATTAGAGAGTGGGTGGTTATTGACTGGTGTGCATTCGATGAGGAGCACCCAAGTGAACCACAAACATTCACGCATACACAAATTATTAAGGTGAAAGATGATGTTGCTCCTGTTTTATCTAGTGAGGCTGACAGAGATGTATGTATTGATGCTACTGATGGTTGTACGACAACAGTAAGCGTTGCTGCTCCAACAGTAAGTGACTGTAGCTCTGATGTAAGAGTAAGAGCAGAGTGGACTTATACTGCTGACGATTGGTATTGTGGTTCTGATGCTTCTGGCGTAGTGGCAGATGCTTCTGGAGGATTCGTTTCTCCATCTTTAGAGCCAGGTACATTAGCAGTTACATTTATTGCTGATGATGGTTGTAATAACGTATCTAAGTCTACAACGACTTATAAGATCAAGGATTGTAAATTACCTACTCCTTACTGTAGAGATCTTTATACAGCGATCATGCCTTCTACTGGTTTAGTTACTGTTTGGGCGTCAGATATGAATATCGGTTCATTCGATAACTGTGATGGTTGTGCATCTTCTGATTTAACATACTCTTTCTCTCCAGATCCTTCTGATACAAATATCACATTGACTTGTACAGATGCGAGTTCTAAGACAGTGACAATGTATGTTCATGATCACGCTGGTAACAAAGATTTCTGTACAACAACGATCAACGTTCAGGTAAATCCTGGTGCTTGTGGAGGTACAGTTCAATCTCCGTTTACTCAATCTGCAATCTCTGGTACTATTTCTAACGAAGCAGGCGAGATGGTAGATGCTGTAACGGTACAAGCTGCTGATAAGTCAGTTACTACAGGTGTAAATGGTACGTATAATTTCCAACTAGAACAAGGTGCAGATTATACGGTTTCTGCTGAGAAGAATATGGATCCATTAAATGGTGTATCTACATTTGACTTAGTATTATTACGTAAGCACATCGTAGGTACTCAACCATTGACTACTCCATACCAATTAATTGCGGCAGATATCAATAAGAGTGGTGACATCACAGCATTTGATATGGTACAATTACGTCAGGTAGTACTTCAATTAGTGCCTAATTTCCCAAGTAATACTTCTTGGAGATTTATCGACAAGAATCACCAATTTGTTACGAACAATGCTTTAGCTGAAAACTTCAATGAAGTATATGATATCAGTAATTTATCTTCTGATATGTCTATTGATTTCATTGCTGTGAAAGTGGGAGATTTAAATGGTAATGCTGTTCCTAATAGTTTAGTAGGTGCAGAGTCTCGTAACGCTGCTGGTACATTGGCTTTCAATATGGAAGATCAATTTGTACAGGTTGGAGAAAAAGTAACCGTAGAATTCACATCTGCTGATATGCCAACTGCACAAGGCTTCCAGTTCACATTGAACTTTGAAGGTCTTGCATTTGGAGAATTAGTAGAAGGTGCTGCAACAGCTGCTAACTTCAATACTGTTCAAGCTAAACGTGGTGTTATCTCAACTTCTTGGGATGGTCAAGCTACGGAGAAGGAAGTCGTATTCGGTGTAACATTCACTGCGACAACTTCTGGACAGTTAAGCGAACTATTAAGCATTTCTTCTGATCAAGTAGTTGCAGAAGCATATAACACAGATGGCGAGTTACTAAATGTAGCTTTAAACTTCAATGCGAATACTGCTACTACCTTTGAATTATTCCAAAATACGCCTAATCCATTTGATGGGGAAACAGTGATCGGTTTTAACTTACCGCAAGCTGGTAATGCAACATTAAAAGTATTAGATGTACAAGGAAAAGTACTTAGGTCTGTAACTGCGGACTATGCTAAAGGCTTCAATCAAATTAGCTTAAATGCTAAAGATTTGAACGCTACTGGTGTATTGTACTACCAATTAGAATCTGCTGAGCAAGTAGCTACTAAGAAAATGATTATCATTGACTAAGTAGTTTCTTTTAGAATAGAGAACAGAGATACGAGAAGAGAGATTGATCCTTTTGCATTAGACGAATATTCGTCGTTACTAAACGGATTTCATCTCTCTTCTCTGCTCTCGATTCTCTACTCTTAAAAATATTACCATCACCAAATTTATTTTGGTGAATTTATAATACAGTTTTAGGGAAGACCTCTCTTTCAGAAATGGGAGGGGGGCTTCCCTTTTTTTATCTCCTATTTTAGCAATGACACATCTGAATTCATAAACCTGCCTTTCAAGGAACGCAGGCAGGTCATACCTCATAAATCTGCTTAATATGGATTTAAGATTTAGGATATAAAAAATATGTGATTTATGATTTTTTAGCCTCTTTCAAACAATTTTTTATCATATCATTAGAATTCGTTATTCAATACTATCCTATACACTCTCTTTTTAATTCTAAATTATAACCCCTTTGTAGTTCATTATTTTAGCTATTACCCTCATTTTGAATTTAATTAAATTTCTATTTGTCTGATTACTGCCTTTTCTCTCATCAGAAAATTGATTATCAAAGACTTATTTATTGCATTCTTTTTTATCTCACCCTATTTAGGCGGACTTTTTTTTTATTGAAAGCTATTCTATTATTATCGGAATGATAATTGTTTTATATATTAAATATATTTTTTTGTTGTTGATACTTAAAGAGACAAAATTAGTTAGACCAAATATTTGCGTCTCTAAGAGAACAACAATTATTATTTTCAATTCCTACCGATTCAAGTATGTATAGCTGCGTAAAAACGCTGTCTATTTTTCTAATACATGCTCATTTCAAAAAAAACTATTCAGACATTTTCTGGACTGTCCTCCAATAACCGGTGACGGACTTTTCATGTTATTGGTTCTTTGTTACATTCAGTTTTTTGATCCCAAGCTGCTGTCTTAAGGTCGCTTATTTATTAAAATAACTGAATTTTTCATTGAACAATTTAATTACTTTCATAGGAGTGATCCTATTGGAAAAGGCCAAAATTATGAGAAAAATTTACGCTAACCTATTATTACCCTTTTTCGTTGTATTCCTAATTTCTGTATTTCCTAATCAAGGATATACACAACATTGTACCTTAACTTGTATAGAAAATTTACAAGTTTCTTTGAATACAAGTTGTGAGGCAGAAATAAATTATAGGATGGTTTTACAGGATCCAGATAATCCTTTTACCTGCTCTCCAAATGGAATATCCGCCTATAAGATTGTCGTTATGTCGGCGGATAGTATCCCATTAGCCTCTAGTCCTAAAGTTACTTGTGAGTTTATTGGTCAAAGCCTTACCGTTAAAGCAAAACATTGGTTAACGGGGAATTCTTGTTGGTCTACCATTAAGATAGAAGATAAAATAGCGCCTAGATTAACCTGTACGGATATGGAGGTATGGTGTAATGAAAGTGTCGCTCCTGTAAGTGAAGGAGGGACGATCCCTTTACCTGTTGTAAGTAATCTTTGTCCTGAAGAATGCGAAGAGCTTGTTTATTTATATGAAGACAAGTTAGTTACATCTACCTGTTCAGATGACTTAGCTTCGTCAGGTAACGATGCAAAAATTGAAAGAAAATGGACTGTTTGTGATCCTAGTGGGAACTGTGGTTCATGCACACAAAATATATTATTAAAATCGGTTGCTTTTGCTGACATTGCTTTACCTCAAGATATTACACTTGCTTGTGATGATACTTGTGATATTTCATTGGCGACTTGCGTTGGAGAACCTTTATTACATGGTCTCCCTTTAACGGATGGGCATTGTAAAATCAAGGTGAGCTTTGAAGATGCAGAGTCTTCACAAGTATGTGAAGGAAGTTCTACCATTACGCGTGTTTGGACTTTAATAAATGATTGTACAAATGACTCGCTAAGCCATACTCAAGTGATTGAGATTAAAGATGATATTGCACCTTCTATTATTTGTTCCAATACGAATATCAGTGTTACCGCTAATCCAACACCCGCTTCTTGTTCCGGTGTGATACAAGTTCCAGGAGCAACGGTTTCAGATAATTGTTCTTCAGAAGGGAATATTATGGTATCCACTTCTATCTACCAGATAATGGAAGATGGTACTAAGGTATTAGTTAATACAGAGGAAGGTAAAAATGGAGGGTTTTCTCAAGAGGTACCCTATGGAACGATTGCTATTGTGTATACGGCTACCGATGATTGTGGGAATACTATTTCTAATATAGATAATCCTTGTACAATAGAAGTGCGGGACGATTTGGCACCAACACCTGTATGTAATGCATCGACTAAATTATCTCTTGGTGCAGATGGACAGGGAATTATCTTTGCGAGATCTTTTGATAATGGTAGTTACGATAATTGTTGTTTAGAAGATTTTCAAGTAAGAAGAATGGATCAAGAAAATAGTGATTTATCTGACTATGTAGAATTTTCTTGCTTAGATAGTGGGGCACCAATTATGGTTGTTTTAAGTGTTACAGATTGTAGTCAGAATAGTGCTATATGTATGGTGGAAGTAGTCGTAGATGATAAAAATGCACCGACACTTACTTGTCCAGAACCAGTAGCTATTGATTGCAATGTAGGCGTAGATATAAATCAGATTGATGAAGCATTTCTTGGAACACCTACATTTGAAGATGCTTGTCATACCAACTTGACCTATTCCTTTTCATTAAAGAGTGATAATAGAAATGAGTGTGGCTTAGGGTCAATTATTTTTGAATGGCTAGTGGCAGATCCAAATGGGAACGAAAGAACTTGTGAGCAAGTTGTTTCGGTTAATGATGCTACTCCTTTCAAAGTAGAATTTCCAGACAATATACAATCAGATACTTGTTTAGGTGGGACAACACCTAATATCACAGGAGAGCCAGTTATTTTAGGCGTTGATTGTGAACAAATAGAGGTTCAATATAGAGACTCCATAAAGTCAGGTGGTACATATTGTATGACGATTGAGAGAACTTGGATTGTTGAAAATGTGTGTTCGATTACGCCTTCGATTACGGAGCATATTCAACTAATTGAAATAGAAGATACACAAGCACCAATTATTGATTGTGGCGTAGGGGTGGCTGTTTGTATTGAAAACGATGCTTGTGATGTAGCTGTCGAAGTAGCCGGTATTTCTGCAGTAGATTGTAGCGAAGACATTACGGCTAGAGTAGAGTGGCTATTCACACCAGCTGCTGATTGTATAGGTACTCCTGCAAGCGGAACAGTGGAGAATGGAGCGAATGGTTTTACAGCGCCAAGATTTGGCCCGGGTACTTTAGTGGTGAAATTCTTTGTTAGTGATATTTGTGGAAACGAATCAATTTGTGATAGAGAATATATTATTAAAGATTGTAAGGCGCCGACTGTCGCTTGTCAAAGTGGAGTCGTATTACCCTTAGATGAAAATGGAACTGCCGTTTTTTGGGCTAGTGATTTTGATCTTAAAAGTGTGGATAACTGTCAAGACTGTGCAAATGGAGAACTTTTATTTTCGTTTTCAGAAAACGTAGATGATGGTAGTCGATTATATACTTGTGATAATATTGGAGACCACCCCTTGATTATTTACGTTTCAGATAGTTTTGGCAATCAAACTTTTTGTGAAACGAATATTATTATTCAGTCTCCTCTAAATACTTGTGATGGAGATGGCATGGATGGAGATGGTATGGACGGAGATGGCATGGATGGAGATGGCATGGACGGAGATGGCACAGGAATGACTGTTGAATGTGGCAGTACTACTTCTGTTTGTATTCTAGATAATAGTTGTACCACAACTGTAAATGTTGTAGGAATTGAAGTTTCGACAACTTGTACAGGGCCTGTTACTGTTGATGCCCACTGGAGATTTGTACCAGCTACAGATTGTGGAGCAATAATGGAAGGAGATGCCCTTGCTTCAATGACTGGATTTACGACACCAGCGTATGGCATCGGAACTTTATATGTTACCTTTAAAGTAAATGATAGCTGTGGAGAAGAAATGACTTGTGAGCGAATATATATAATAGAGGATTGTAAAGCACCTGAAGCTGTTTGTTTAAATGGAATAACCATTGATTTAGAAGAAGATGGTACGTTCGTTTTTTGGGCAAAAGATTTCAATCAAAACAGCGTGGATAATTGTGAGGCTTGTGGTCCTTTGTATTATTCCTTTTCAGAAAACATGGGAGATTCTAGTATTGTGTTTGGATGTAACGATGTTGGACCATTTACCACAGAAATATTTGTAACAGATGCAGCAGGAAATCAAAGTAGTTGTATTTCTACTTTTACAGTTGGAACTTCTCCAGCTTGTGGACAGAAGCGTACCGCAGCAGTAGCAGGGGAAATATATACCTCTGGAGGAAAAGAATTGTCTGGTGTGAATGTCCTATTAGAAGATATGGATAGACATATTAGTAATATTTCTTTAACAGGAACAAGTGGAACGTATTACTTTGATAGAACATTGGAAACAGATTACATGTTGAAGCCTGAAAAAGAAGATGGTTTGTTGGAAGGAATAACAACATTTGATTTAATTTTATTGAAAAAACATATTTTAGGTAAACAAGAAATTACCTCCCCTTATGAACTGATAGCTGCAGATGTTAATAACTCTGGTACGATTACCGCTTTTGATTTAATTGCAATGAGAAAAGCCATCTTGTTTATAGATGATCAGTTCCCAAATAATACGTCTTGGAGATTTATCAGAGCAGACCAAGATTTATCAAGTGTTGATCCATTAGAAACAGCAATAAAGGAAGAAGCCTATTTAGGGGCTTTAGATGGAGATCTATTGGTTGATTTTATTGCCATTAAAATAGGAGACCTTAATGGAACAATGAGTAACCTTCAGAGTGCCTCTTCGAGATCTAATGCTAACTTGCCCTTAAATGTATCAGATAAAGAAGTTAAAAAGGGAGAAGTGTATGATATTACATTTAACAGTGCACAAGATGATTTGATGGGTATTCAGTTTACGATAGATTATGATTCTGAAGGTTTTACTTTCTTACATACAGAAAATAATACTATTGTTCAAAAAGAAAATATTGGCTTGAGTCATATCGATAAAGGTTTAGTTACCATTAGCTGGGATAGTGAAACTAGGGTAAGGGAGTTTGAATATACCTTAAGCTTACGAGCAAAAAAGGATGGCTTATTAAGCGAGATGCTAGAGGTGAATTCTACATTGACGCCTGCCTTTGCCTATACGAATGAAGGAGAAGAAAAGAAGGTTTCTTTAAATTTCACTACAGAAGTAGACAATTTCACATTACTACAAAATGTGCCAAATCCATTTACGAATAAGACGATTATTCCTTTTAATTTGCCCCAGCAAAGCGCTGCAAAGATTGTAGTGATGAATACAGCAGGAAAGACCTTAAAAGTAATAGAAGGGGAGTTTGAAAAAGGATACAACGAAGTAATTCTAAGTAATCTAAATACAACAGGATTATTATATTATAGAATTGAAACAGCTTTTGGAACAGCTACAGGAAAAATGATTCAAGTAAAATAAATACCAAAGTATTAGCCTAAAAATTTTGGAAGAGTGCAGCGTTACAAATAGAATTTTTTGACGCTGTGCTTTTATTAAGTTTATTCTGGTTTTATTGGTATGAATAACTTCTATAAAAAAAGCCTCTCTAGTATTTACTAGAGAGGCTTTTTTGTATCAGGAGGTTAAAGTTTTTTAATATACAGCTTCCGCAATTTTACGAATCGTTTCGACATCTCCCATTGTATAGTAATGTAAGCAAGGTACCCCTTTCGCTTTTAATTCTTTAGATTGTTGAATACACCATTCAACACCTACTTGTTTTCTTGCCTCTGCGGTAGTAGCTTGAACCATTGCATTGGCTAAGTCATCAGGTAAATCTAAATGGAAAAGTCGAGGAATTGCATTCAACTGATATTTTTTAGTCAATGGTTTTAATCCTGGTACAATTGGAACATCAATACCCATAGCTCTACATCTTTTAACATACTCAAAGTAATACTTATTATCAAAGAACATTTGAGTAACTATATAATTAGCACCAGCCTCTACTTTTTGTTGAGCAAAAGCCAAATCTCGATCCATATTAGGTGCTTCGAAATGTTTTTCTGGATACCCTGCGATACCTATGCAGAAATTTGATTTTTCCCCATTCTCTATATTCGCATCTAGATAATTTCCATTATTCATATCATCAATTTGCTTCACTAAATCTAAAGCATAATGATGACCATTTTTTTCAGGAATAAATTTTCCATCAAATTTTCTAGCATCTCCTCTAAGTGCGAGAACATTATTGATATCAAGAAAATTCAAGTCGATTAAGACATTCTCTGTTTCTTCTTTGGTAAAACCTCCACAGATAAGATGAGGCACAGCATCCACACCATAGCGATGCATAATAGATGCACAAATACCTACCGTCCCCGGGCGTTTTCGGATGGCTGTTTTTTCATAATACCCTGAGCTTTTTTTAACATAGATAAATTCTTCTCTATGATAGGTTACATCTACAAATGGAGGTTTGAATTCCATCAGCGGATCTAAGGTATCAAATATAGCTTGCATACTTCCTCCTTTCAGTGGTGGAAGTACTTCAAAAGAAATTAATGTTTTGCCATTGGCGTTATCGAAGTACTCAGTTACTTTCATATAGTTTCAATCAAAGATATTTTTTAATCAAAGAAGAGAAGAGAAATTGAATCTAATTTTATTTAATGAAAATTCTATCATTTAGAAATGAATTTATCTCTGTTCTCTACTCTCTGTTCTAATTTATAGTAGTACTAAACATCATAATTTAATAAAGAAGCTAACCATTTTTCTGCCTCTTCTGTATTCATTCCTTTCCGTTTAGCATAGCTTTCAATCTGATCTTTACTCATTTCTCCAACTCTAAAATATTTAGAGGCTGGATTAGAAAAATACCAACCACTAACAGATGCCGCAGGATACATCGCAAAGCTTTCTGTTAAAGTCATTCCAATATTTTCCTCCACTTTCAAGAGGTCCCAAAGCTTTTGCTTTTCGGTATGATCTGGACAAGCGGGGTAGCCTGGAGCAGGACGGATACCTTGATAAGATTCTTTAATTAATTCTGTGTTTTCTAAAGTTTCATCTACAGCATATCCCCAAAATTCTGTTCGCATTAATTGATGCATTCGTTCTGCAAAAGCTTCTGCAAAACGATCAGCTAAGGCTTTTAGTAATATGGCATTATAGTCATCCAACGCTTCTTCAAAAGCTTTTACAGGAGCTTCTATACCTAAACCTGTAGTTACTGCAAATGCACCAATATAATCTTCCTGTCCTTTAGGCGCAAGAAAATCAGGTAAAGCAATGTTTGGTTGACCAGGAGCTTTTTTAACTTGCTGTCGTAATTGATTCAATTTGACGTTAACCGTATTTCTAGTATTAGTCACATAGATTTCAATGTCATCATCATCAACTGTATTTGCTGGGAAAATACCTACCACTGCTTTTGCTGTCAACCATTTTTCTTCAATGATTTGATCCAACATAACTTGAGCGTCATTGTATAGCTTGGTCGCTTCTTCACCAACAATTTTATCTTCTAAGATAGCAGGAAACTTACCTGCCATTTGCCAGCTTGAAAAGAATGGGGTCCAGTCAATATATTCTCTAAGTTCCTTCAAGGAATAATTAACAAAAACTTTTGTACCTAAGAAATTAGGTGTTGTAGGCTTAAATTGATCCCAATCTATTTTAAGCTTATTCTCCCTTGCCTGCTTAATTGATAAATATTTTTTGCTGGACTTTCTATTTTTTCGTTGATCTCTTACTCTAGCATATTCTTGTTTAGTATCCAGAATAAAATTACTTTTTGTATCTCCCTCTGTACTCAATAAATTACTAGCAACCCCCACTGCTCTAGAAGCATCTAATACATGTACAATTGGGCCAGCGTAATGTGGCTCTACTTTTACGGCGGTATGTGTTTTGGAAGTAGTAGCACCACCAATTAATAGCGGAATTTTAAATCCTTGTCGTTCCATTTCTTTTGCCACGTGTACCATTTCATCAAGAGAAGGTGTAATCAATCCACTCAATCCAATGATATCTACATTCTCTGCTCTAGCGGTATCTAATATTTTTTGAGCAGGCACCATTACGCCTAGATCGATGATGTCATAGTTATTACAACCTAAAACAACACCAACAATATTTTTACCAATGTCATGTACATCTCCCTTCACCGTTGCCATTAAGACTTTTCCTTTGATATTACTTTCGCCACTTTTTAAAGCGTCAATATAAGGGGTCAAGTGAGCCACTGCCTTTTTCATTACCCGGGCAGATTTTACAACTTGCGGTAAAAACATTTTTCCTGCACCGAACAAATCTCCAACGATATTCATGCCATCCATTAATGGACCTTCAATAACTTCAATAGGCGTGGCATATTGTTGTCTAGCTTCTTCTGTATCTTCTACAATAAATTCTGTAATTCCTTTCACCAGGGCATGAGACAATCTTTGCTGTACCGTACTTTCCCTCCATGCAAGATCTTTAACAACCTTTTTACCCCCATCTCCTTTTACTCTTTCCGCATAGTCGGTTAGTCGGTCTGTAGCATCTTCTCTACGGTTGAATAAAACATCTTCTACACATTCCATTAAATCTTTAGGAACTTCTTCGTATACTTCTATTAGGCCCGCGTTGACAATACCCATATCCATACCTGCTTGAATGGCATGGTATAAGAAGGAAGTATGCATTGCTTCTCGGACTACATTATTTCCTCTAAAACTAAAGCTGATATTACTAACACCACCACTGACTTTTGCACCTGGGCAAAGTGCTTTTATCTTTCTAGTGGCTTCAATAAAATTGATAGCGTACTCATTATGTTCCTCAATACCAGTCGCTACAGCAAAGATGTTCGGATCAAAAATAATATCATTCGGGTTGAAATCTATTTCGTTTACTAAGATGTCATAGGCTCTTTTGCAGATCTCTACTTTCCGTTCAATGGTGTCTGCTTGTCCATCTTCATCAAATGCCATGACTACAGCCGCTGCGCCATATCTCTTAACTAGTTTTGCTTGACGCTTAAACTCTTCCACGCCTTCCTTCATGGAGATACTATTCACAATACATTTTCCTTGTACACATTTCAATCCTGCTTCAATAACATGGAATTTAGAACTATCAATCATTACTGGTAATTTAGCAATGTCTGGTTCAGACATCACTAAATTTAGGAAGTCGACCATTGCTTTTTCACTATCTAGCAATCCCTCATCCATGTTTACATCGATCACTTGAGCGCCCCCTTCGACTTGATGTAAGGCGACAGATAAAGCTTCATCTAATGCGCCGGTCTTGATTAAGCGAGCAAATTTTCTAGAGCCAGTGACATTTGTTCTTTCTCCTATATTGATGAAATTAGCATTTGGTCGGATGACTAATGGCTCCAAGCCACTTAACATGGAATAAGTCTCTACTTCAGGAATAGAACGTGGAGATAAATCCTTTACGGCGTCCGCCATCGCCTTTATGTGATCTGGTGTAGTGCCACAGCAGCCGCCAACGATATTGACAAAATTACTTTCGACAAAATCTTTGATATATTCTTTCATCTCTTCGCTATCCTGATCATACTCTCCAAATTCATTTGGCAGACCCGCATTTGGATAGGCATGTACATGTGTATTTGCGATTTTAGCTAATGCCGCTAAGTGTGGGCGCATTTCTTGAGCACCTAATGCACAATTCAATCCAACACAAAATGGCTTAGCGTGCATAACAGAAATCCAGAATGCTTCTACCGTTTGACCAGATAAGGTTCTACCACTAGCATCCGTAATGGTACCAGAAATCATGATCGGTAGCTCTATTCCTTTTTCTTCAAACACAGTTTCTACAGCAAAAATGGCCGCTTTAGCATTAAGTGTATCAAATATGGTTTCGATTAAAATGAGATCGGCACCACCATCTATTAAACCAGCAGCTTGTTCTTTATAAGCGGCTAACAATTCATCCCAGGTAGCTGCTCTAAATCCAGGATTATTAACATCAGGGGACATGGATAGTGTCCTATTAGTCGGTCCGATTGCTCCTGCTACAAAGCGGGGCTTATCTGGATTTTTAGCGGTATATTCTGTGGTCGCCTTTTTTGCAATTTTAGCTGATTCAAAATTAATCTCATAAGCAAATTCTTGCATGTCATAATCTGCTTGTGCGATGGTCGTTCCACTGAAGGTATTCGTTTCTACTATATCAGAACCAGCATCTAAATAAGCCTTATGAATCGCTTCAATTATTTGAGGTTGAGTAATGGATAAAATATCGTTATTACCTTTAATGTCAGACTTCCAATCTTTGAATCGCTCCCCTCTGTAATCCTTTTCTTCTAAATTATACTGCTGAATCATAGTACCCATTGCTCCATCAAGTACTAAAATCTTTTCTTTGATTATTTCTCTTAAGGTTTTTGACATTGTATTCAAAATATAATTGTTGTTAAGAAATGACGAAATGCTTGTCGTCAATACTAATAATTAAGTAAAAAGTCTATTCAATGTGCACGCGTAATAATACGTTATAAATGCTAAATTAGTTTAGTTTTTACTTTTATGAAAAGGTAAAAACACTAGCTATTATAGCAAATACGGTAAAATGGACTATCTATGAGGTTATTCTAGGAAAAAATCATACATTTAGTACGTTTTATAATTAATTGCCGTAAATTTTCCTTGCATTTTTTTACCTATTTACACATATAAAATGACACCATCTATTGTTTTTTCGATTTGCAATAATTTAGTTCTACCGCAGTGGTTATTAATGATTGTTGCACCTAAATGGAAATGGACGCACAAATTGGTTGATTCTAAAATTATTCCCTTATTGCTTTCGGTGGTCTATATTGTATATCTTTTACAAGCTAGAGGGGCAGAAGGAGGTTTTGGTTCATTAGAAGGCGTAATGAAATTATTTACGGTAGATGTATTAGTATTGGCAGGATGGGTACACTATTTAGCCTTTGATCTATTGATTGGTAGCTGGGTATTAAAAAAATCTCAGGAACTTGGGATGGCACATTGGTGGGTTATTCCTTGTTTGATTTTGTGCTTTATGGCGGGCCCTGCTGGTTTTTTATTGTTTTGGGTGATTAGTCG